>JAUYMZ010000390.1 GCA_030699355.1 Bacteroidota bacterium
TTTTATGCCACCCAAGGCGATAATAAGCACCCCAAGATTTGTGTGAATTTAGGTTCAAACCATACAAATTACTGCGCGTATACATAAGCTGCACCTCTGTGATAGGGGCATTTTGCGCCGATGCTTGATTTGTTAATAAAAACAGCATCCACAATAAAAAGAAATTTCTTAGGTGTAACAAATTATTAACTTTGTTTCAAATTTAACAAAAACATGCCAAACTTTGAAGTTATTTACCAAGGCGAATTACGGTGTAATGCAGAACATTTGCAATCGGGTTCAGTTATTTTGACAGATGCACCCAAGGATAACCATGGGAAAGGAGAATCTTTTTCTCCTACTGATTTACTAGCTACTGCCCTAGGAACCTGCATGATAACCGTTATGGGTATTGAGGCAAACGGGCTGAACCTAGACATTTCTGGAAGCAAATTAAGCATTACAAAAACCATGGGCACCCTACCTAGAAGAGTGGTTTCAGTTGAAGTTATTTTGGATATTCCTGATAGAAATTTTACAGAATCTGAAAAAAATAAGCTTATAAACATCGGATTAAACTGCCCTGTGGCCAAAAGTTTACATCCGGATGTTCAGCAAAACATCCAGTTTAACTTTATTAAAATGTAAAGCTAATAGCTGGAACAGGAAGTGAAAACTTGGGACAAGTGCCCTTGCACGCACTCAAGCTTAACAAAGCAAGAAGTGATAAACCATACAATAACTTTTTCATTTTAATAATATTAACTATTGAATACAACGCTTCGCATTTCGGAACTATTATCTGCCATCGATTTAGAATTATTTTTGACGCAAAACAAACATATAACAGCAGAAAAATTCATTCTCGGCTGCAAAGATAATACAAAAGAATTAAACTCACTATTGGCACAACAACTTGTTATTTACCCAAAAGCATACAACAAAGTTCCAACTTTTACCCGTATGCATTGCTGGTTTACTAACAAAAGTTATGAACAAGCAAGTAGTGAATCGTCTTCTTTATTCAAATCTACCCTATTCTCAGGAGAAAAAATACTGGATTTATCAGGAGGTTTAGGCGTTGATGATTGGGCTTTCTCGCAAAGTTTTAAGGAGGTAATCTCCCTTGATCCCGACATTTTTTTAAACACCTTAGTAAGAGAAAATTTTAAAAAACTAGGCATTTCAAATATCCAGCGTTTAGATAAAACTGCTGAAGATTATTTGGTTCAAACAGAAGAAAAATTTGACTTAATATTTTTAGATGCCGATCGACGAAACGAAAAAGGAAAAGTGTTTTTTTTAGAACAGAGTCAGCCCAACTACCTAAAATTAGAGCCCATTTGCAAAAAAATCGCTCCTCAAGTATTACTCAAATTAAGTCCCATGG
>JAUYMZ010000392.1 GCA_030699355.1 Bacteroidota bacterium
CGAGGCATTGATATTTTAATTGCTACGCCGGGTCGTTTATTAGACCTTATGCAACAAGGATTTGTTCATTTAAATGAGTTGCAGTTTTTTGTTTTAGACGAAGCCGATCGTATGCTTGATATGGGTTTTGTGAATGATGTAAAGAAAGTAATTGCCAAATTACCTCACAATAGGCATTCTTTATTTTTCTCTGCCACCATGCCACCTATTATTCAAAGCTTGGCGGATAGCATTCTACGCAATCCTTCTAAAGTAGAAGTTACCCCTGTTTCATCTACAGCAGATACCATTGTTCAATCTTTATTTTATGTAAGTAAATCGGATAAAAAACGATTACTGATTCATTTATTGGAAACAGAAAAAATGAACTCTGTTTTGGTTTTTACGCGCACTAAACACGGTGCAGATAGGGTTGTAAAAGACCTCGATAAAGCAGGTATAAAAGCAGCTGCCATCCATGGTAACAAATCTCAAAATGCACGACAAGCAGCGTTGAGCGATTTTAAATCGGGTAAAATAAAAGTATTATTGGCCACAGATATTGCTTCGCGTGGTATTGATATCGATGCCTTATCGCATGTAATTAATTACGAACTTCCTAATATTCCAGAAACTTACGTGCACCGCATTGGTAGAACGGGCAGAGCCGGATTTGACGGCATAGCTTTCTCTTTTTGCGATGAAGAAGAATTTGGTGAATTAAAAGACATTCAAAAGCTGATAGGCAAACAAATTCCAGTAAACGAAAATCATCCTTTTGTTTTAGATACTCGCTACGTAGAAAGCGTTCCTTCTTCGGTTCGAACCAAACCCAAAAAGCAATTGCCACCACATAATAAGCCTGCAAGAAGGAAACCTGCGCATAAAAGAAAAGTGCAGTAATGGTGAATGGGAAAAAATCTTAATTCCCTGATTTATTATTTCGCATGATTTTTTAATTTCATTTGGTTTTATACTTTTGATTAATGAAACAAGAATTACCCTCTGAAATTAATTTAGTATCTAGCAAAATATTTGAAGTTCGTGGTCAAAAAGTGATGCTTGATTTTGATTTAGCAATATTATATGGTGCTGAAACAAAAAGGTTAAAGGAAGCTGTAAGAAGAAATATTGAAAGATTTCCAGATGATTTTATGTTTATTTTAACTACCGATGAATATCAAGTTCTAAGGTCGCAAATTGCGTCCTTAGAATCTGGTAAAGGTAAGTTCAGCAAATACCTGCCCTTTGCATTTACTGAGCAGGGAGTAGCTATGTTGTCTAGCGTTCTAAATAGTCAACAAGCTATTCAGATGAATATTAAAATTATTAGAATTTTTGTGTTTATGCGCAATTATGCCTCCACTCACAATGATTTATTATTAAAACTAAAAAACCTAGAAAACGAACACGATAAAATATTTAAAAACATCTTTGATGCTATTTCTTATTTAATGGAAAAGGATAAATTAGAAATAGCCCAAGAAGATAGAAAGCTTATTGGGTTTAATTCTTAGCTAAATTGCTTTGAATTATGAATTATGAAAAAGGGGAAACTGGTTTATCAGTTTCCCCTTTTTATGGCAGCTGCTTGGAGCCAGAAGCTAGATGCTTTATATATTCTTAAACCTCACCCTATGCGGCGATACATCGCCCAAACGCTGCTTTTTGTTTTCTTCATATTCTGAGTAGTTTCCTTCGAAAAAGTAAATCTGACTATCGCCTTCGAAGGCTAAAATATGCGTGGCAATTCTATCTATAAACCACCTATCGTGGGAAATAACCACCACACAACCAGCAAAGTTTTCTATCGCTTCTTCCAAAGCACGCAAGGTATTTACGTCTATATCATTGGTAGGTTCATCCAGTAACAATACGTTGCCACCTTGTTTAAGAGCCATGGCCAAATGCACGCGGTTGCGCTCTCCGCCAGATAATACACCCACTTTCTTGCTTTGGTCGGTACCACTAAAATTAAACTTTGAAATATACGCCCGGGCATTTACTTGTTTGCCGCCAACTATCATGGTTTCGGTGCCGCCGCTTATTACCTCGAATACACTTTTCTCTGGCAAGAGGTCTTTATGACTTTGGTCTACATACGAAATTTGTACCGTTTCGCCTACTTTAAAATCGCCACCATCTGGCGTTTCTAAGCCCATAATTAAACGGAATAAGGTGGTTTTTCCTACGCCATTCGGACCAATAATTCCAACAATACCGCCGCGTGGGAGAGAGAAGTTTAAGTTTTCATATAATAATTTATGGCCATATTGCTTGCTCACATTATTGGCTTCAATTACTACATCCCCCAAACGTGGTCCGGCCGGAATAAACAATTCTAGCTGTGCTTCTTTCTCTTTTTGTTCCTCATTTAACAACCTATCATAGCTATTTAAACGGGCTTTTTGCTTGGCTTGGCGGCCTTTCGGACCTTGCCTTACCCACTCTAACTCGCGCTCGAGTGCTTTGGCACGTTTGCTTTCCGATTTTTCTTCAGCTTGTAAACGTTTGGCTTTTTGGTCTAACCAACTGCTGTAATTTCCTTTCCAAGGAATACCTTCTCCGCGGTCGAGTTCTAAAATCCAACCTGCTACATTATCCAAGAAATACCTATCGTGCGTTACCGCAATTACCGTTCCCGGGAAATTCTTTAAATACTGTTCGAGCCAATCAACGCTCTCGGCATCCAAGTGGTTGGTAGGTTCATCCAATAAAAGAATGTCGGGCTGACTCAATATTAACCTACACAAAGCCACACGGCGGCGCTCACCGCCCGAAAGCACCTTAACCATGGCATCTGGTTCTGGGCAACGCAAGGCATCCATGGCTTTTTCCAATTTGGTGTCTAGTTCCCAAGCATCAAAGCGGTCTAGTTCTTCCATCACCACCGCCTGACGATCTAGAATTTTCATCATATCATCGCCATCGAGGTTTGGATCAGCCAGTTTATTATTGATACTTTCAAACTCATCTAGCATATCTGTAATATGCTTTACCCCTTCTTTTACCACCTCTACAACGGTTTTGGTTTCGTCTAAATTTGGCTCTTGTTCTAAGAATCCAATTTTATAGTTTTTAGAATCAAAAACTACCTCACCTGTAAAGTTTTTATCTATACCTGCAATAATTTTTAAAAGGCTAGATTTACCCGAGCCATTTAAGCCCAACACGCCAATTTTGGCGCCGTAGTAAAAGCCTAAGTAAATGTTTTTTAATACCTGTTTTTGTGGCGGAAACGTTTTGGAAACGCCGGCCATTGAAAATATAATTTTGTGGTCGCTCATGTGTTATGTAATAGCTCGCGAAAATAGCATCTATTCTCACTTTTGTAAAATAAAAAATAGTTCTCTGTTTAAACGGGGTTTTATGGAGTTGTAGCAAGGCTCCAGCGTTTTTATTGTAAAGTAGGGCGCAAATAATTCCTCATAATTTTGCAAACTGCCCCCAAATGGTGGTCCGGCTTGGGTCAACTCAAAATTAAATAATAAGCCAGCTAAAGTTCCGGTTTGAACCAACAGCGCGTGCATGTGTTTGGCGTAATCTGGGCGTTGAGAAGGGTGTATGGCGCAGAAAAAAGTTTGTTCTAAAATCAAATCATATTCGCCTCGATGCGCAAAAAAGTCGTCGCATACCAATTGTAATTTTCCTTGCTCTAGGGCAAGGCTGTTTCTGGCGGCAATATTTTTTAGCGGACTTTCAGCAAAATCCAAAACCGTTATGTTGGTGAAACCTAGGTTCAGCAAGGCCTCTACCTCATAAGCATTGCCACAGC
>JAUYMZ010000400.1 GCA_030699355.1 Bacteroidota bacterium
TCACCATATAAAGTATTGGTATAATTGCCCGCAAATTGCGCTAAAGGAATATCTGTTTTTATCTTTTTCTTAGCTACTGTTTCAAGGCTGTCCAATTCTTTTTGTTGGGCAATTTTGTTAGGTAAAGAAGCATTGTAATACATTTCGCTTACATTTCTATAAGGTGCATTTAAGTATGCCTCAATCACTTGTTTTACCAGAGCATCATACAAGGAGTTGGCATCTGTGTTGGTATACACCAATACACCCAAATTAGCTTCCGGAATAAACTCTGTTTTGGTTACAAATCCGTTGGCTCCACCGCTATGTTCCCACACTCTTTTGCCCATATAATCATAGCTAGACCAGCCCAATCCATAGGTTACAAAATGTTTGCTAGGGAAAAACTTTGAGTTCACATCATTTACTACCATATTTGATTTTCTGGTTTCTCTTAAAACAGAAAAAGGCACCACTTCTTTGCCATTAAACCTGCCGCTATCTAATTGCATAAGCAGCCAATTAGCCATATCTGATGCACATGAATTTATGCTGGCCGATGGTCCCATGTTATCAATATTGGTTAAAGGTAAACGTACTAAATTTTGTTTTACCAAAGTATGCGGGGTACAGGCATTTTTATCGTTGAGCATTTGCGCATAAGTGCTATTGGTATGCTGCATTTGAAGCGGAGCAAAATAATTTTCTTGAATAAACTGATCCCAAGTTTTGCCTGCCACTATCGGAATCAATTCACCTGCTGTAATATAGGCAGCGTTGCAATAACCATAGGTATACCTAAACTGATTTTTGGCTTTGGTTCGGCCCATGCCAGCTATTATTTCTTGCCTACTTAGGGTGCTTCCCCAATTTAAAAAATCACCTTGAAAAGTACCCAAACCAATGCGGTGACAAAGCAAATCTCTTACCGTGGTAAGTTCGCTTGCAGTAGCATTTTCTAAGGCAAATTGCGGCATATATTTTTTTACCTTTTCGTCGAGGTTAATTTTCTTTTGTTGGTGCAAATGCGCAATGGCAGTGCCCGTAAAAGCTTTGCTATTAGAGGCAATTTGAAATAAAGTAAAGGCATCAACAGGCTCCTTGGTTTGAATATCTTTTACCCCATATCCTTTGGCTAATACCACTTTTCCATCTTTTACAATGGCAATGGCCAAGCCAGGTACTTGCCAGCGTTGCATTTCACGCTGTATAAAACTATTTAGAGAGTCGCTAATAAAAGCCGGTTGGGCTATGGCTGAACCCAAACATGCGGCAAGTAGTAATAAGGGAAGGAATATTTTTTTCATATCAAATAAATTTTTGTGTAGCTTGATGCTTGCCAAAAATATGTTTTTTCCTTCTAAATGCTTGGTGCAAATGTAAAATACTCTTTGCTTAAGAAGCTAAAAGGTTGCTATGAAAGTTAATTAAGGGTTGTTTCCAATTTCGCTCACCTGTCTTAACCTGGGCTTGCAACACATTTAGTATGGAGTACAAACCAAAATACGTGCGATTAATATACAAAGCATGTTGCGACCCTCTTCCTTCTTTTGAGTTTTTTAGCTCATCCATTTTACTTACTTCTTCCCCAAGGGCGTAAATTTGGTCTATGTAAGCGTTGTTGCCAAAATCAAATGTATCTTCCAAAAATGGAGTAGCTAAAAGTTTGGTCATGCGCATAAAAGCATCGGTAATTTTCTCTTGGATAGGCAATGAATCTCTATCGTTGATAATTTCTTGCTGCAACATAATTTTCCTAATAACACCCGGTTCTTCTAACAAATCTGGAATTAATAAGGCAAAATAGTTAAAGTAAAAATCCGATGGTATTTCTTTTACACAACCAAAATCAATTACGCCTAACTCGCCGTTTGGACGCATTAAAAAATTACCCGGGTGTGGGTCGGCATGAACCGATTTTAGCGCATGCACTTGCATATCATAAAAATCCCACATGGCTTGACCAATTTTGTTGCGGTCTTCCTGACTCGGATTGGTCTTTAAATAATCATCCAAATGCAAACCATCCATCCAATCCATTGTTAAAACACGCTTGGCAGATAATTCTGGATAATACTGGGTAAAGAATAAGTTTGGAATATGTTTACACGCCTCAGAAATGGCAATAGAGCGCTGATATTCTAGCTCGTAATCGGTTTCTTCTAAAAGCTTAGATTCTACCTCTTTGATGTATTTTTCCAATTCCTTCTCGTTCATGTTTAGCAAACGAAAAGCAATAGGCTTTACAATTTTTAAATCGCTTTTGATGCTATCTGCTACGCCCGGATATTGAATTTTAACAGCCAGTTTCTTGCCATCTAGGGTAGCCTCATGCACCTGACCAATACTGGCAGCATTGCAGGCTTTCATGTTAAAAGTAGAATACAACTGCTGTGGACTCTTCCCAAAATGTTTGGTAAAAGTTTGCACAATGAGCGGACCTGATAGCGGCGGAGCATTGTACTGCGCCATTTGAAATTTATTGGTATATTGTCTAGGCAGGATGTTTTTCTCCATGCTTAGCATTTGAGCTACTTTTAAAGCTGAACCTTTTAACTCGCTGAGGGCATTGTATACATCCGTGGCATTGTCTTCATGCAATTCTTCCCTACTTAAATTAGGGTCGACAAGCTTTTTAGAGTAATGTTTTATGTAATTACCACCAATTTGGGCGCCAGTTTTTACAAAGCGCATGGCCCTTTCTACCTTGGTAGAAGGGATTTTATTTTGTTCCATTATTACCTATTTTGAAATAGAAACTTTCCGAAATTGAGCATAGAATCTAAAGCAGTTTGACCCATTAAATCGAAGGCTAAATTTACAGATTTTTCGATGGCTTCATCGCTTTTCTCAAAGTTTATGCTGTGGTCGTTTACCCAAAAATTGGTTATAAATAATAGGTTCAACCATTGGGCATCTGCGTATTTATCGCTTATGAATTTGCGTTCGGTAATTTCTTTAGATTGCATTCCTTCACCTAAAATATTTTGAGAGAAAGCTATAAAATCTTCTTTAAGTGGCTTTAAAAACGTGGGTGTTTTAGGCAATGAGATTTGCTTAGATTGCGTTTGCCAGCGCGCCACTACAAAGCTACGGTGTTGTTTTAAGGCTTCAATCCAAGCAAAATAAATGGCCAAAAATTTCTCTCTAACGGCATAGTTGGCATAAAGCTCTGAAGATTCTACATTGTTTTTTACTTCTTTAAACCATTCTTGAAAGATAGAAGCTTCAATGGCTTCAATAGAAGGATAATACTGGTAAAATTCTTGCTCTGTAATGTTTAAAGATTTAGCAAAAACATACACATTTTTAGGTGCTTCATTGTGGGTGAGATACATATCAATGTATTGCTCAATAATTTGGTTTTTCATGCTGGTATTTCGCTTTGATAAACGCGTTTTAAATTAAACCAATGCCCACCCTAAAAGTTTTAAACCCTATTTAATTGTTGGGCTGAATCAAATAATCTTTACTTAATGGTCCAACATTAAAAAGTAAATCAAGGATAGATAAATTGGGTTCGAAGGCGAATTTTTCTGCGAAAACTTGGTAATATTTTTTCTCAAAAAGGAGTTCTGAGCCGATGCTTGGATTTTTGGCTTGAAAACTGTTTCTATAATCTGAACCAATGCTAATTTGAGCCTCAAATGCTGAGGTAAAATGCAGGGAGTAATCCAATTTTAACAATTTAAAAATGAGTTGAATAAATTGTTGGTTCAGGCCAAATAAATGGGTAGATTCTTTTTGAAGGTAAATATTTTCAAAGGCATCTCGGTAATACAAAAAGAAAGCAGATTTGCCGTAAGCCGAACAAATGGCTTGCCAGTGAATCTTGCGCCAGGGCTCGTTTTCTTGGGTAAGTACGGCAGTTATTTGTTGTTTGCTTTTTTGATGCACAATAGGTATGCTTAAATCTAATACGCCGTTGGCAGATAAAATTTTACACCTGTTGCGATAACTCTGTTTGCCATAATTTTCATGGGCTTCTAAAACAATATTTTCGCATTGCAAAGCTTGTTGAAACCAAGCAATAGGAGGCAGGTATGCTGTGCTAAAAATCCCTTTATCTATCATATATTACAGTAATTTAGCCTGCGTAATTCCATGTGGATACTCTTTGCAAAGCAAGCTTTGAATTTGTTCATAATGCAGTGGATTTTTTACAAAATCTACCTGCGAACTATCGATGATAAGAATGCGTAAATCTGTTTGCGTATGCAAATAATCGAAATAGGTTTGTTGCAGGTTTTGCAGGTATTCATCTTCAATTTGCTGCTCATAACTCCTACCTCTATTGGCAATATTCCATTGTAATTTTTCGATAGGACAATGCAGGTATACCAATAAATCTGGCTTGGGCAATTGTAGGTTAATGATGTGAAAAAGTTTGTGGTACAATTCGTACTCATCTTCGTCTAAATTAACCTTTGAAAACAACAAACACTTGGCAAAAATATAATCGCTAATGGTAAGTTGTTTAAACAAATCCTGACTGGGTAATTGGTTTTTTAACTGATTGAACCGAGCCGCCAAAAAACTCATTTCTAGCGGAAAAGCATAACGCCGGGCATCTGCATAAAACTTAGGTAAAAAGGAGTTGTCTTCAAACTCTTCTAATATCAGTTGTGCATTCCAATCTTTAGCCAAAAACTGAGCAAGCGTAGATTTTCCAGCGCCAATATTGCCTTCAACGGCTATAAAATTATATGGAGTTATTAGGTTCAAGCCTACAAAAATGCACGATATTTGTAATTAGTTTACACTTATTTTTTCCACTTCAAGTGTATCTGCACAATTTTTTAGGAGCTCTTTGCTATTCATTCCAAGCACAGGGTGAATAAAATTGGGCGCTATTTCTGCTAGAGGCACCAAAGTAAATCGCCTTTCGGCCATGTGCGGGTGTGGAACCGTTAATTGAGGCAATTGAATTACCTCATTGTTATAGTACAAAATATCAATATCAATGATTCTGGGTTCCCATTTTTGAAGGCGTGTTCTACCCATTTCAGTTTCAATTTCTAGGTTTATTTGCAAGCAAGTTTCGGCAGGCAATTTGGTTTGAACCAAAAGTACTTGATTGATAAATGGCGCTTGTTCTGTGTTCCCCCAGGCGGCAGTTTGATAAAATGAGGAGCTATGAACTACCATACCTAGTTTTTCCTCCAGCTTAAGTGCGGCTGTTTTTAGGTTCTCGATGGCGTTTCCTTGGTTTGAACCTAATAATATGTATACAAAAGATGGCATTGGGCAATATTAAGTGAAAAAGGTTTGGATTTGTTTATTTTATTTTTGTTCTCACTTGATTAATTTTACAAAAATTTAAAAACATGCGTATTTCTTATTCTTATCTATTTTTACTTATTTTTTTGTTTGCTGCTTGTCAGCCAGATGGTTCAGATGATCCTACTCCTGATACTTCTGCTAGTATAGATTTTGTTGGCACTTGGAACCGAGACAGTGTTTTGGTAAATGATATTTATCCCAATAAAGTTAAAGTGCGCATTGAAACCGAATTAAATTATGGCACCTATATTTTTAACAGCGATTTAAAAACAGGGGTGTTAACTTTAGTAAATACCAATTTTGGTATAACTTGGAAGTATACTTCAAGTACAAAAACTTTACTGATAAATGAGATAGAATGGGAAAATATCAATTACTCGGTTCAAGAAATAAGTAAAGATAAATTGGTGTTAACAGGATATAAAGATACGGGTGGTGATAATCAAAATGAACGTATTATTTACCTAAGCCGCAAAAAGTAATATTGGTTCAAGCCGAAATTAATAGTGATATTTGAACAAAAATTATTTAAGATTAATATGAAAAAAGTAATTCTATCTTTTTCCCTTTTGGCTATTTTTAGCATTCTTGTTAGTAGTTGTAGCAAGGTTCCAGTTACGGGCAGAAGACAATTGGGTTTATTGCCCGAAAGTGAAATGATGAGTATGAGTTTAACCAGCTATAACCAGTTTTTATCGCAAAATAAGGTGGTAACTACCGGTAATGAGGTAGCCATGGTAAAGCGAGTGGGAGATAAATTGGCTAAACAAATTACAAGCTATCTTCAAAACAATAAAATGGGAGATAGGGTAGCTGGTTTTAAGTGGGAATTTAATTTGGTAGAAGATAAAACCGTAAATGCTTGGTGTATGCCTGGTGGTAAAATTGTTTTTTATACGGGTATTATGCCTATTTGTAAAGATGAAGCTGGTGTAGCTGTAGTAATGGGACATGAAATAGCGCATGCCATTGCGCGCCATGGAAATGAGCGCATGAGCCAAGGTTTGGCCCAACAATTAGGTGGCGTGGCTTTGTCTACGGCATTGGCAACAAAAAGTCAGCAAACCCAGCAATTATTTACTACAGCTTATGGTTTAGGAACCCAATTTGGAGCTATGTTGCCTTTTAGTAGGTTACACGAATCTGAAGCAGATGAAATGGGATTGTATTTTATGGCCATGGCGGGTTACGACCCACGTGTAGCGCCTGGTTTTTGGCAAAGAATGAGTGCAGGTGGTTCAAAAACGCCCGAGTTTTTAAGCACACATCCTAGTCCGAGCACGCGCATAGCCAACCTCAATAAATGGAAGCCAAAAGCGATTCAATATTATAATCAAGCTTCTTTGAGATAGGCTAATTGCCTTCATGTGCTTCCCGCATCATGGTTTCTGCCAATTCTTTGCCTAGGTAATTGTCTATGATGCGGTGCACGCCGTATAAAAGGGGTGTTAAGGCTAAGGCTACTGTTAATTTGTAGATGTAATTTACCAAGCCAATGCCAAGCACTAATTTTATATCCCAACCTGCACCAATATAAAAGGCAATAAACAAGACCACAAAACTATCTATGAGTTGCGAAACCAAAGTAGAACCAGTTGCTCTGAGCCAAAGTTTCTTTTCGCCAGTTTTCTTTTTGAGGTAATGAAATACCGCCACATCTGTAATTTGGCCAATTAAAAATGCAACCAAGGAGCCAATAATAATCCATAAACCCTGACCAAAAATTTGGGTGTAAGCCAATTGCATGTTTAAATTTCCGGTGCTGGTTTCGCGGTTTATCCAAAAATCGGCTGCTGGCAATTGAATGCCTGCATACACCACCAAAAAGGCATAACTTATGAGTATAGCTGCCATGTAACTTAAGAATTTTACCCCACGTTTGCCGTAATATTCATTAATTATATCTGTCATTACAAACACAACGGGCCACAAAATTACGCCAACTGTCATGTTAAAGGATAAAGCATATCCCATAATATTCCAATTGGCTTGTTGAATTCCTAAAGTTCCTTCTAAAGAAAATATTTTTACCCCAATAAATTCTGCTAAAATAGCATTGGCAATAAAGAAACTTCCCAGCACTACAAATAATATACTCCGCTTGTTTTCCTTCATGGTATTTCAAACTTGTGGCAGGCAAATTAGTTTTTAAAGTGAAATATTTTTGTAAAATGTGTTTTTCTAAAACGTTCATATCAGTTTAATGATATATTTGCAACATGGATTCAAATCAAAACCAATTACAAGAACTTTTTGTAGACGGAATGTCGTGCGCCAATTGTGCCATGGGCGTTAAAAAACGTCTAGAAAAACAAGGGATGCAATCGGTAGATGTAAATTTTGCTACCGGAGAAGTTCGTTTCGAAAATGTAGTAGCCAAACCACTTTCGGAGGTTTCTGAAAGTATTGAGGATTTAGGATATACCGTTCGCATGCCAGATGCTGCCCCCGATACACAAAAAAAAAACTTCTAGAAACCCTTGAATCGAAGCTAATTTTTAGCTTAATCTTTACCATTCCTTTAATGTTGCACATGTTCTTTTCATGGGCACCTCTCCACCATCCGCTTGTTCAATTAACGCTTTCAATTCCAGTATATAGTTTGGGATTATGGTTTTTTGGGAAATCAGCTTTTAATAGTTTAAAATCGGGTGTACCCAATATGGATGTGCTCATTTTTATAGGTGCTGCCTCTGCCTTGTTTTACAGTATTTTTGGTACTTTTTACTACCAAGGCTCGCACGAAGTACATAAGTATTTATTTTATGAAACAGGAGCAAGCATTATTACCTTGGTGTTGTTTGGTAATTTATTAGAAAAGCGCTCGGTTAAAAAAACTACCAATGCCATCCAAAGTTTATCTAATTTACAGGTGCAAACCGCTCAGATTATTACCGAAGAAAATGGAAAAGTAGCCTACAAAGAAATTGAAGTTAAGTTATTACGCAAAGGCGATTTATTGCAAATTAATTCTGGAGATATAGTGCCCATAGATGCCGTAGTGGTGAGCGGTGAAGCCGATTGCGACGAAAGTTTAATGACAGGGGAAAGCGTGCCCGTACACAAGCAAAAAGGACAATTGGTAACAGGCGGCACATTGCTTATGAACGGAAATTTGCAGGTAAGTGTAAGCACACATTTAAAAGATACCGTGCTATCTCAAATTATAGAAATGGTTAAAAAAGCGCAAGCCAATAAACCGGATATTCAAAAATTGGGCGATCAAATTAGTGCCATTTTTGTGCCTGCTGTGGTGCTCATTTCCATTGTTACATTCTTGTTTTCTTATTTTTATCTCGAAATTGGTTCAGCCCAAAGTATGTTAAGGGCAGTGGCGGTTTTGGTTATTTCTTGTCCTTGTGCCATGGGCTTAGCCACGCCAACAGCTGTAATGGTGGGCATTGGCAAAGCCGCTAAGCGTGGTATTCTAATTAAAGGCGGACATGTTTTGGAGGATTTTGCGAAGAGTAAAAAAATTGTCTTTGATAAAACTGGAACCCTCAGCACTGGTCAGTTTACTTTTAATCAATTTTGGTCTGAACCGAACCAAGAAGCAGAAGCAAAAAATGCCATTTTAGCCCTAGAACGAAGGTCGTCTCATCCTATTGCCAAGGCTTTGGTGGCGCAACATGCCCATTGGCAAAACAGCGAATTGGTTTTTGAAACGGTAGCCGAAGAAAAAGGCAAAGGCATGCGTGCTACCGATAATGTGGGAAATGAATGGCAGTTTGGTTCAGCCAAATGGTTGGGATATGCAACACACGATTCTGATTTGTTGTTGAGTAAGAATGGAAAGGTAATGGCTGGATTGTGTTTGGCTGATGAACTTAAACCGGGTGCTAAAGATTTAATAGATTATTTAAAAAGGCAGGATGTTGAGAGCATTATAGTGAGTGGCGACAATGAAAAGAAGGTGTATGCTTTGGCTAAGGAGTTGCAAATTAAGGAGGCATTTGCGCATCAATTGCCACAAGAAAAGCTTCAGTTAATTACAAAATGGCAGGAAAAAGAGCGCATTATAATGGTGGGAGATGGGGTAAATGATGCGCCGGCATTGAGTAAAGTTTCTGTGGGAGTATCTTTTGTAAAAGGCAGTGATATTGCTATACAAGCGGCAAATTTGGTGCTGATGCGCAATGATATGCAAGGATTGCAAGAAGCACACATGATAAGTAAACAAACCTATTCTACCATTAAACAAAACTTGTTTTGGGCATTCTTTTATAATGTATTATGTATTCCCTTGGCTGCGGCTGGGTATATGCATCCCATGCTTGGCGCACTATCTATGGCTTTTAGCGATATAATAGTGATTGGCAACTCTCTTTGGTTGGGTATTAAAAAAGTAAAGATTATTACCCCTCCCCAAAACTAAAACTTAGTATCATTTATCCATAAAAAAACGTGTTATCAGTTAATTGATAACACGTTTTTTTATGGATAAAT
>JAUYMZ010000417.1 GCA_030699355.1 Bacteroidota bacterium
CTTTAGTCTGGTAAAAGTAGTAATAATTGGTCAAGACCCATACCACGGCCTGAACCAAGCCCATGGGTTGAGTTTTTCTGTGAATGAAGGCATCGACCTTCCACCTTCTTTAAAAAATATATTTAAAGCGATACAACATGATTACCCCTCCTATCAAACACCTGTTTCTGGCAATTTAAGTACTTGGGCAAGGCAGGGTGTTTTATTGTTAAATTCTGTGTTAACGGTGAGAGAAAAAGAAGCAGGCTCGCATCAAAAGATAGGCTGGGAAAATTTTACAGACGAAGCCATACGAATGCTTAATAAAGAAAAAGAAAACTTGGTTTTTATGCTTTGGGGCAATTATGCTAAACAAAAAGCAAATTTAATAAACGCCAGCAAGCACCTTATTTTAACGGCACCACACCCCTCACCCTTATCAGCGCATCATGGTTTTATCAGTTGTAAACATTTTGTAAAAGCCAATGATTATTTATGGGCACAAAACATACAACCGATAGTTTGGTAACTGAATTTATTCGGTATAAAAATCAATCAAAGAACCAACGTATTCATGTGTCCAGCCTTCTACTAAATCGTGGAATTCTTCATCTGGAATATTGGTTTGCCTTACCTCTAAAGAAGTACCTTGGTTATGGCAATGTAATTTTAAAGTAACAATGCTTGGGTGTTCAGTTTCTTCCTCGCCAAAATACCATTGCTGAACCAATTTTTTATTGGGTTCAAATTCTAAATTTTTACCAATGATGCTTCCATCCCAAAGCGAAAATTCGGTATTGGGTTCAGCTACAAAAGTGGCTTGATCGCCTGTCCACAGCATAATGGTAGGCTCTTGGGTTAGTGCTAAGTATACATCTTCTGGAGGGGCCGGGATGATGTAATATTTTTTGAAGTCTTTCACGGCGGCAAAGTTACGAAATATCGGGATAATTCATGGCACGCTATAGTTGAATCATAATTTCTATTTTTGTTGAGGTCTCTTTTGAATTCTTGTTCCATGACCATTAATACTGTTTGCAGGGTCATTCACTTTACCTTGTTCCCAATCTATCCCCTTTTATTTATTAGGTATACCTATTTCAATAACTCTACCCTCAACATTTGGATTGTTTCCATATTTTATATTTAACTTTTGGTCAATTGGTTTTACTCATAATTTTCTAATTCGACTTTTAAATCTCTTGTAAACTCTTCATTAGTTACAATAAAACCAGTCGTGTATGTTAATGGAAAGACGTTTACTAAATAGTTGTTCTTTAGGATGAAATTAGATGTTTCATTTAGGAAATCATTTACTGAAATTTCTTTAATTTTTGCATATGCCCAACCATCAACAATACAGTTTAAAGCAAACTCTTCTGATGACCATAAAGGAAATAGTTTGTTTTCCTCTAATGTTGATATTAAATAATTTTCAAAATCATCTACTAAAGCGAACATTTTCTCAGAGTCAGCTACTTTTTTAATAAAGTATTTATACCTGTCAAACGGCTGTAGCTTTGATACTGCCTCTATTTCAAATTTATTGGGCTTCATTTTACTGGTCTTTCTTGATTTGATTTTCCATTATTGTCATATTTATGTTGAGTTTTATGGTCAGCCTTATTTTGCAAATTAGAATGTTAGTATGAATAACCCTTTGCCGCTTCCCGTCCTCTTTCATGTGCTAAGTCTTTTCCAGGTGGATTTCTAATATTTGTTCGTTTACCTCTGTCAATCTGGTTCATTTCTTGTTTAATCCAACCTTTATCAGATTTACCAAGTTTTGGGTCCGATACGAGTTCCCTTAATTTCTCCTGCTTTCCGGAACGTCCGACTTTTAAAGCATCAATTGCATTATCAATAATCTTGATGT
>JAUYMZ010000418.1 GCA_030699355.1 Bacteroidota bacterium
AGCGAAGGGCTTAGCTAGTTTAACCAAATAAAATTTACAACCGCAAGGGATGATTGATTATTATGAGGTAAAATCACAACCAATAACCAGTTATTGGTAAATTCAGAATGAATAAATACATTCGTGATGAAACTAGAAGAGGCGTGTTAAGGGCGATCCCGCCCATGCGGGACACGGTTCCGTGGGAACGTAAGGGTGAAACTCCCTTGCGTGACCCGATTATCGGCAACCCTAACAGACCACATCACAACTAAATCAATCAAAAGTAAAATCATTTTAATAGCCTGTCAAACAACTATTTAAACGGGTATTGAAAAAATACTTTCAAAAATATGACAACGGTGTCACTTTTGTTTTTACCTTTGTGACAACATTGTCATAAAGAGAAATATGCCGACAGAAACATTTTTAAACTTAGCTGACGAAAAGCGACAGGCTTTTATCGAAACAGCGTTAAAAGAATTTGCAGAAAATAACTACGACTCTGCAAGCATCAACAAAATCATCAAAGAGCTTAACATAGCTCGGGGAAGCGTTTATCAATACTTCACAGACAAACTTGACTTATGGCTTTACCTTAAAGAGTATTCCGAACTCCAAAAAGTAAAGCATATACAGTCAGTTGACCGAAGTAAGTACCCTGACTTCTGGACTTACTATGAAGACCTTTTTATTAAAGGAATCAACTTCGACATCGAACAGCCATTGTGCAGTCGCTTTCTATACAGAATTGGCTACAAAGAATCCAGTAAAGACGTTTCGGAATACATTGACAATTGGAAAGTGAAGGCAAAAGAAATTTTTACTGTTTGGGTTGATAACGAAAAAAATAACGGCTCAATCAAAAAAACTGTAAACACAGAAATAGCTGTGCAATTCATTTTATCAATGAGTTCAAGCATTGGCGAATTGGTTCAGACAAAATATTCAAATGCTATCGAGAATAATCTCGCTTCTGAAAAACCACTTTTCACTGAAAGCATTGAAGAATACAAAATGACAGTTAAAGAATTAGTACAACTTTTAAAAAACGCTTTAAAATAAATCAAATGATACAAGTAAAAAATCTCAACTATCAATACCCAAACACAAGTAACTTGGCGATTAAGGGTATAAATTTCTCCATAGCAAAAGGAGAAGTATTTGGTTTTCTGGGACCTAGCGGTTCAGGAAAAAGTACCACACAAAAAATTCTTTTTAAACTTTTGACAGGTTATAATGGAATGGCTCAAATTGACGGAAAAGAAGTGAATGTTTGGGGTAAAGACCTTTATGAAAAAATTGGTGTGGGTTTTGAATTGCCAAACCATTATCTAAAACTAACAGCCTTAGAAAATCTTACATTCTTCAAAAACTTCTACAACAAGACACATAATCCAATGGAACTTTTGGATATGGTTGGGCTGAAAAAAGATGCAAATAAAAAGGTTGGTGACTTTTCAAAAGGAATGAAAATGCGTTTAAATTTTGTACGTTCATTCTTGCACGACCCTGAAATTCTCTTTTTAGATGAGCCAACATCAGGATTAGACCCTGTAAATTCTAAAGTTGTAAAGGACATAATTGTTGACTTAAAGTCAAAAGGAAAAACCATTTTCATTACAACGCATCAAATGTATGATGCGGAGAAGCTTTGCGACCGTGTTGCATTTATTGTTGACGGTGAAATAAAAGCTATGGATAGCCCCGAAAATCTGAAAATAAATCACAGCAACAGAAGTGTGGAAGTGCTATTCAGAAATTCAGTTGATAAAGAAAAATTTCAACTTGATGGTTTAGGACAAAACAAGACTTTCTTAGAAAAACTGCAATCCAATGAGATTGAAACCATACACTCTAAAGAAGCTTCTTTGGACGATATTTTTATTCAAGTAACAGGTAAAACCTTGGTATAATGAAACAGTTAGCACATTTATTAAAATTTGACTTCTTACTGATTAATAAGAATAAAATCATCACCATTTCATTGGTTGTTACGGCAATTTACGTTGGCGTTTTCAAAGCATTGGCGGCAATGGGTAATATTGAAAAATTATTAGTACTAGTAATTTTCAATGACCCTGCACTATTAGGTTTTCTGTTTGTTGGCGTAATGGTGTTATTTGAGAAGAATGAAAACACCTTACAAGCCCTTTCTGTAACCCCAATAAAAATAAGTAACTACATTCTGTCAAAATCAATTTCTTTAACAGTTGTTTCCTTGGTATGTTGTTACGCAATGGTAATTGCCGGTTATGGAATGAATTTTAACTTAATTCATTTCACAGCAGGAACAGTATTAACCACGTTCATTTTTTCAATGCTTGGTTTTGTTGCTGTGGCTGGTCAATCAAATTTCAACAAATATATTCTAAGAGCATTGGGAATAATACTATTTCTCACTTTGCCATTTCTTGGTTATTTCGATATAGTTCCTAGAATATGGTTCATACTTTTCCCTACACAACCAGCTATTGACATATATAATCTTGCATTTTCAGCTTCTGCAACTTCATCAGAAATTTTAATTGCCTATGCCCTCTGTATTATTTGGGCAGTTGTAACATTTTATTGGGCAAAACGAGCAATCACTAAAAACGTATTCAAATGAAAAAAATAGTAACGCTAATTAACAGCGACCTCAGACAGATATTCAGAGATAAAACCCTGACAGTTTTTCTCTTTGCACCGCTAATTCTTATTGTTTTTGTTAGACTTTTTGTTCCATTCATAACCGAACAATATCCAATTAT
>JAUYMZ010000425.1 GCA_030699355.1 Bacteroidota bacterium
AGCGAAGCTGCCTCCAAGCCCCCGGCCTGTTAGATCTAAAGTATTGTCATCCTGAGCGTAACGCAGTGGAGCGAAGGACCTCTTTGTATGTAGTTTGATTTCTCCGGACAGCAATAATTAATATGATATTCTTTTTGGCAGAGCGAATTATTTTGCAGGCAAATTCGTACGCGTCAAAAATTTGGCCATCAAAAAAATCACCTTGGGTTGGTAGTTCGGTTGATTTTATATGAAAATACACTTCGTTAACCTTACTTGTAAGTTGTTCTACATTGTTTTCAATGCGATTCATTCGTTGATTAAGCACAAAACCTTTAAGCAAATAATCTCTCAAAATGCTATTAGCCCATATTCTGAAATGTGTGCCTTGAATCGATTTAACGCGATAACCCACCGAAATAATAACATCTAGGTTGTAATATTCTACTTGCTTAATTTGGCTTTTTCCTTTTAAAGCGCCGTGTTTTGTGGTTGTCGCAAAATTTGCGACAACCACTTCTTTTGTTAATTCACCATCAGAGAAAATATTAGTGATATGTTTCCCAATAGTTTTTATATCTCTTCCAAAAAGCAAAGCCAATTGCTGTCGGTTTAGCCAAACAGTTTCCTTATCTAAACGCACTTCAATTCGTTTATTTAATTCCCCTGTTTGATATAATAAAATTTCATTGTTCATATTCTTCTGATTTTAAAATGAATGCACATTAGTAGGTTTTTAACTATAAAACCTTTCCAAGCTTTACCCATTTTTATTCATCCTACACCCCACCCCAACTCTCTCTATCCAAACTTCTATATTGAATAGCTTCGGCCAAGTGCTCTATTTTAATTTCTTCCGAGCCAGCTAAATCGCTGATGGTTCTGGCTACTTTTAAAATTCTATCGTATGCCCTAGTGCTTATGTTTTTGTTTATTCATAGCCTGCCTTAGCAAAGTTTGTCCTATGGCGGTTAACTGAGTATGGATAAACTGGAAGGCTAGTGTTTAAAAGGAAAGCATTTTAAACTCATGGGCAGAATAAGAAAATCGTTACAGGATAAAGCGATGCTTATACAGATTTGCAATTACCTGCGCACGGGCATCATGATTAGTGATTAAATATATTTTAAATTATTCATTATTAGAATGTTATATCACTAATTTTCAAATTACTTGTTTGCTTGTTTTTTTTCATTTTACCTTCGTTAAAGATAGTTCTATTACAATTTTCATGAAATATGATAGTCACATATTTATACTTTTTTGCAAATACAATTTATCTAATAAAAATTATAATTAGTAGATTAGATAGGTTGATTAACAAATATTACGAAGTGAAATATACAATTCTGACAATATCGTTTTTCATTTTTATAAACAGAAGTGTAGGTCAAGATACGTGTGATAAATCAATTTCTCTGTTTGTTGGGTACTCTAAAAATCTAATTGTTCCAACTTACATTAGTAATTCCCAATTAAAGTCTAATGATTTTAATTTTGGATTTTTACTAAAAAGAAATTTCTCTAAAAACAATTACTTTAATTTTGGTTTTTCCTATTGTCAATCAGACATTTTTGATTACTCGAATAAAGTAATGTACATAGAGAAGAATTTGCCTGTTAAACTTACAACATCTATAAAACAAAGGCAATTATGTATTGATTATTTGTTTGAACACAAAATTAATAAAACATTTACATGCTTTTTCGGAATACGAATTTCGTATTTGTTAAGTGCTACAATTGAGCAACATTTAGCGGAGAATATAAGTGATTCAACCCTAGCGAATAGATTTCATAATAGGTATGATTTAGTAAAGAGTGATTTTTCTGCACCATTCAGTAGAGTAAATTTTGGCCCATCTATTGGAATTAATTTGAGAATTTCAAAGAATATTTTTTTACGAAATAGCCTATCTTATGATTTAATAAGTAATCCCAGAAACAATTTTCCAATCGAATCTTACAATCTACTGAGAAATAATTTTATTTTAATCCTTAAGCGATAAATATATGAAAAAGAAACATTTAGTTAATTTAAGCTCCATTGCTTTTGTAATTATGCTTGCATTTTTTTGCTTGCCACAAAGAGCCATCCTCTAACATGAAAAACGAACGTGTTCATGCCAGATGATGCTGCATTGACGAGCATTTTACCGTGGTATTTTCCGAAGATGATAAGATAGTAAATATTTGCTGTGATAATAATTGTTGTACAGGAATTTGGTAATAAATGAAGTATACTGTAGTCTTTATTTTTTGTTTTCATGTCATGATATTTTGGTGTAGTTTTAAGACAGCAGCCCAGAATACAAATGGGAGGTTTTCTTTCACATCAGGAGCTTCCTTATCCGTTACTCAATTGGGCGTATCACCTTTTTCAACCCTTAGAAGGTGGTATGATAGAAGTATGCCTTCTATTTATTTGAAATTTAGGTACTTTCAGCCTTTTAAAAAAAATGGTTTATCCATTGGATTACAAATAGTCGAAAAGGGTTTTCAAACATACTATCAAGTGAATAATTTACATACTCAAACCACAGTGTCTTACTCATATAACCTGAATTACCTTGAAATGCCGGTTGTTTATCATTATAGAATTAATATGAACTTACTTAAGTCATTTACATTTAACTCAGGTTTATTTGTTGGTTATTTATTCAGAGATGATTTTCGTATTTATCAAAAGGATGTCCACTTCCCCTCAAATTCTTCACCATATACGAATTATACTAATTTAGCTGGGTCCTATCTGTGGTGAAGTAGATTTAATTTATGGGACATGGGAATCAGGTTTGGTACGGAGTACCGAATAAATAATTTCTTGAGCAGTGAGTTTTGCCTTCAGAAAGGAATGATTAGAGTAGATCGCATACAACACAAAGATTTAGCGTACAACGTGACCCTATATCTTGGGGTTAACTATCATTTTTAATAATCAATTCCCACAATTTCATAATTTTGATTTTGTTTTGCCTTTATCAAAACCATCTTAATGTAT
>JAUYMZ010000431.1 GCA_030699355.1 Bacteroidota bacterium
CTTAATGACTTTCATCCTCATTTTTAGTTCAGTAACCATGGTATTGGCTGTAGAAGCCGGACATAGAATGGCTAAAGATGAAGTTGCTAAATACATGTTGTTAACCATTATTGGAGGAGCCGCTTTCTTAGGTTGCCAAGCTTGGGAATGGACAACCTTTATTGGAGAAGGTGCTCGTTTATATGAAAACCCTTACGGTCCTAGATCATTTGCTGCTTTATTCTTTATTGTAACAGGTTTTCATGGAATGCACGTATTTTCAGGTGTTGTATTAAATGTAATTATTTATTTAAATGTATTAAATGATACCTACGAAAAAAGAGGTCACTACGAAATGGTAGAAAAAGTTGGTTTATACTGGCACTTTGTAGATTTAGTTTGGGTATTTGTATTTACCTTCTACTACTTAATATAATTTTGAAATAATATTTATAACGCATTAAAAAAATTACATAATGGAACATACAGAACACTTAGAGCATACTGAAACGCCTAAAGACATGAAAAGCCAAATTTGGAAAACATTTTGGATTTTATTTGCCTTTACAATCGTAGATATTATTCTATATTTCATTTTATTATCTAACCATTCTATGTTAAAGAATTGGGTATTTATTATCTTGGGAGTAGTAAAAGCTTACTATATTGTTGGTATTTTTATGCACATGAAATTTGAGAGAAAATCATTGATGTATATGATTGTTATACCTATGGTATTTGTTATTTTCTTGGTAGCACTTATGCTTATTGAAGGCGATTTTACCAATATACTTAGGTTAATTAAATAATGAAAAGAAAAGGATTTTGGATAGCAACCGGACTACTTGTAGTGCCGGTTGTTATTTTTTATATGCTTAGCGCAGGAACCCATAAATTTGGCACTTTACCTATTTATGGCGAGCGCATACCACCTGATGGTAAATTACAAAAAGATACCATTTACTATCAAATACCCAATTTTGAGGTAAGCGATCAATCTGGCAAAAAACTAAACTTAGAAAGCTTTCAAGGTAAAATATTTGTAGCTAATTTTTTCTTCGCTTCTTGTGAAGATGTTTGCCCTACCATGAATCGTAGGTTGGCCAGGGTTTACGAAAAGTATAAAGAGTTTGCTGAAGTGCATTTTATAAGCTTTACCGTTGACCCATTAAATGATTCGGTTCAGACCTTATTTAATTATGCCAAAAAATATGATGCCGACCCTAAAATTTGGCATTTTGCCCGTACTCAAACCAATGAGGAAATCTTTAAAATTGGCCAAGGATTTCTTTTGCCTGTTTCAATGGAAGATAAAACAATTGACCACAGTCAACAGTTAATTATAATAGACAAAGAAAGGCGAATCAGAGGTGTTTACGATAGCTTTAGCGATGTTGAACTTAAACGTTTAGAAGAAGATTTAAAAGTACTTTTATATGAATACCACCATCCAGGAAAATAGGGATAAATTGTTTTTTAGAATTGCCATTGGCATTTCGGTTGTTGTGCTAATTGCGGTAATTATACTCAATAGAAAAATATTACCTGTACCAGATGTATTGCCTTCTTGGACTTATTTCTTACCAAAGCTAAATGCCATTATCAATGCTACTTGCAGTGTTTTGCTTATTTGGTCGTTGATAGAAATAAAAAAGAAAAATATTCAAAACCACAAAGCCATTAACCTCACTGCATTTGGCTTAAGTAGTTTATTCTTGGTAAGTTACGTGCTTTACCATTGGTTGGCTCCAGAAACAAGCTACCCAATAGATAATCCTAATAGACCTTTTTACCTCATCATTTTAAGTAGTCATATTATTTTGGCGGCACTTGTATTACCGCTCATTCTAATTAGCTTTTACAGAGGTTTGCAAATGCAGGTAGCATTGCACAAAAGCATTGTGCGATTTGCCTACCCTATTTGGTTGTACGTAACCATTACAGGCGTAATAGTTTACCTTATGATTAGTCCGTATTACCCAAACTAACACCCTAAACCATGAAAAAATCACAGTTAATAGTTCTTCTTATTGTGGTATTGCTTTGCCTACAAGCTACGCCAAGCTTGGCCCAATGTGCCATGTGCAAAAGCAATTTAGAAATGGCCAGAGAAGGCGGCGGTACTAATGTAGGCAACACCCTTAACAATGGTATTATGTACCTATTGGTTTTGCCATACGCCATTGCGGGTGTATTCGGTTTTATCTACTACAAAAAATATAAAGAGAAAAAAGCCAACGAAGCAAAAATTACTGCCCCCACTCAATCTTAATACAAACCATCATGTGCGACTCATACGAACCTTCTAAGGGCTTAGCCATACTTAAATGCAAATGTCCTCAATGTCAAAGTGGAAAATTGTTTAACTTCCCCTTTTACAATCTCAATAAGTTTATGGAAATGGATAGCCACTGCAAGGTTTGTAAGTTAAAATATGAAGTAGAACCAGGATTTTTTTGGGGCGCGATGTATGTAAGTTATGCCTTAACGGTTGGATTAATGCTTGTTCTAGGAGGTTTTATTTTTTGGGTAACGGCAGGCAAAGCAAGTTTTTGGGCCTATACCATTCCTATTGTTGCCAGCTTAATTTTATCATCGCCACTTACTTTTAGGTATGCACGTGTACTTATGCTTTATTTGTTTTCGCCAGTTAGGTTCAACCCAGAATTAGCAAAAAAATAAATATGCCTGAACCCATGCTCTTTTACGATGGAAACTGCGCCTTGTGCAATAACTTTATAAAAATTATTTTAAAACTTGGCACAAAACCAAGTTTTTATTTTGCCCCATTAGCTGGAAATACAGCCGCTCAAAAAATACCTTCCACTTACCTATCGCCTCCATTGGATTCGATTGTTCTTTTATACCATAACCAAATATATACCCACCACAAAGCCGTATTTAAAATAATACAATGCCTACCCTGGCCCTTTAGCGTTTTTCTACTTTTTAAAGTTTTACCCAATTCACTCTTGCTGAACCTATACCAATGGGTGGCAAAAAACAGGTTTACTTGGCAAAAAAGATTAGATGCTTGTCCTATGCCGCCACCGCAATTTAGAAAGCAATTTATTTTCGACTAAACAAAAATTTGCTTACTTGCAGCACCATGCGAAATTGTATTGCCTTTTCAATTTTTATTTTCCTAACCACGCTTACTGCCTTAAAAGGGCAAGAGGCAGATAGCCTTTCATTGCCCATGAACGAATTGCTTATTTCGGCAGATAGGTTCCAAGAAAAGAGAAAAGATTTACCCCGACAAATTGACCTTATTACTCAAAAAACCATACAACAATTAAATAAACAAAACACTGCCGACC
>JAUYMZ010000003.1 GCA_030699355.1 Bacteroidota bacterium
TATCATCAAACCATAATTGTCCACCACCACTTAACAATGCCCCGTAAGCGATATTACTTGCTTTTTTAGGCACATCTACTATAATCTCGTAGCGCTGAAAATCGCTAGAGCCCTTAATTTTTCGGTTCGACATATTATCAAAAACACAAGGCTCACCCACTTTATTTCCATCAATTCTTAACCAAAACCCTGCCCATCCATTAACATCAGCAGTTTTAATATACCCCGAAAAACGGATACGCTTACCAGCAAAACTTCCAGGTTTAAGATTTTGAACCAAAGTTCCAAATCCCCTTACCCGAGTGCTCGCCGAACGAATAGTTGCCGCATTTGTTCCATTGATACCTGCACCAACATCAATACCAATTTCGTATTGATCTGGACTACTACCGGCTTTGTACCAGCCTTTTGGAACTTCGAAAGAAAACATTGCTACTAGAACTACCAATAGCAATGCCATTTTTGCTTTTGCATTCATAACATTGATAATTAAAGGGTTTATATAAAAATAGGAGTTGAATTAGTAAGCAGGTTTTTATATCTGCATACCTTTTGCAACCATCAATTTGCGTAAGTTATTGAGGGCATAACGCATTCTGCCCAGAGCGGTATTAATACTAACACCTGTTTTGTCTGCAATTTCTTTGAAGCTCATATCGCCCCAATGCCTCATAATAAGCACTTCGCGTTGTTCTTCTGGCAATCGCTTAATTAGGTGTTTAATTTCAGTTTCGGTTTGCATTTTCATGATTTTGTCTTCTTTGCTTTCATCAGCAAAAATTAAATAATCAAAAATGCCATTGCCTTCACTGTCGGTAATGGTTACATCCCTTTTTATTTTACGGAGGTAATCAATGGTTAGATTTCTGCCCACTCGAACAGCCCATCCAGCGAATTTTCCTTCCTCGTTATAATTCCCCGACCGCAAGGTGTGAATTATTTTGATAAAGGTTTCTTGAAAAATATCCTCGGCTAAAGGACGATCCCTAACCAAAAGATAAATTGCAGAAAAAATACTACGCTTATGGCGTTTGATTAATTCTTCGAGAGCAGTTTGTGTGCCGGATTGGTATAGCTTTACCAGTTCGTGGTCACTAATTTTCTGCATGTTCATGGTTGTTTAAATTAAAAGGTGAAACCAAAGAGAATAATTAGTGTAGAATTTTTAATCTATAAGCTATATAATTTTATGTGTTTTTGAATTGTTTTGTAAAACGAATTTAGCAATCAAAATGAGAAAAACAAGCGTTAGGAAAAAAAAATTATTTTTTTCTGCTTGAACCTAAGTTAAATTTTAATCCAAGGTAAAAGTTTCCTATCATAAAATCTGGCTTTACTTCTACGGCTACTGCTGCTGGAACAGGGCCATTGGCATTGGAATACTTTTCATAACCAAAATTATTTTTAGCAAATAAAAAATCATACCCTAAACTCAATGATAGATTTTGTTTTAGGTAAATATTTGTACCTAAACCCGCAATTAAAACAAAGGCATTTACTTGTAATGGGTTAAATTTAATAACACCAGATGAATCAGTGTATATATTAAATCCATGGGTTCTCATCCATCCAAATCCTAAACCACCTTTTGCAAATAGGTCGAAACTCTCACCAAAATAATTCGCTTTAGCCCCTCCCAATAAGATGTTTTGGCTCCAAGCTTGAAAAGCTTGAATAGTTCTGTAATTGTATTGATAAATCTTAGTTAAGGCATTTTCATCCACCTCATTGGTATTATACACCCATTGTATATAAGGTTGGATATTTTTATGGCTTTTATTATCCTCAATTAAAAGACTTATAGACCTGCCATTAAGCGCCATGCCAGCAGAAGTATTGTATATATCTTTACTTCCATACAAGCCATAAGGAATGCTTGAACCGAGGTATACCGAAACAGATTGTGCATAAACTGGTTTAATGGTATGTAAAAAGATGAAAATAAAACCAAGGGAAGCCATAGTTTTTTTTAATCTTGCAACGCTATTCATATTTGTATTTTTTGGTATTATTTGACATGCAAGATAAAAATATTCTGATAAAAGGTGCTAGGATGCATAATTTGAAAAATGTTTCCCTCACCATAGAACGAAATAAACTGACTGTTGTAACCGGTGTTTCTGGTTCTGGAAAAAGCAGTTTGGTGTTCGATACTTTATATGCCGAAGGGCAAAGACGCTACGTAGAAAGCCTTTCTGCCTATGCCCGACAGTTTCTAGGTAAAATGAATAAACCCGATGTAGACACCATTCAAGGGATATCTCCTGCCATTGCCATAGAACAAAAAGTAAATACAAAAAATCCGAGAAGTACCGTTGCTACGAGCACCGAAATTTATGATTATCTTAAATTACTGTTTGCTAGAATTGGAATAACCTACTCCCCTATTTCGGGCAAACGAGTGATAAGACACACCGTAGACAATGTATGCGACGCCATTTTATCCTATCCAGAAAATACCAAAATTTATTTGTTAGTTCCATTGCAAAAGGAAGGAGATTCTTTCGTAAAAGACCTTGAATTGCATCTAAAAAATGGGTTCAACCGAATTTATGTTAATGATGAAATAAAAGAAATTGAGGAATATTTAGAAGCGCTTCAAACAGAAAAATCGGTAAGTAAATCAAAGTCAAAACAAGGCAAAAATCTGGCTGAACCTACTCCCAATTGCTACCTTCTTGTAGATAGATTTGCAGTTATCCATTTTGATGAGGACTTTACCAACAGAATGAGCGATTCGGTTCAAACAGCCTTTGCCGAAGGACACGGAGAATTGGTGCTCTTGGTAGATGCCGAAGAAAAATCATTTTATCCTTACAACAATAGATTTGAGGAGGACGGAATGAGTTTTGAGGAGCCAAGCGTTAACTTTTTTAGTTTTAATAACCCTTATGGTGCCTGCAAAACTTGCGAAGGATTTGGAAGTGTAATTGGAATTGATGAAGATTTAGTGGTACCCGATAAGGGCTTATCTGTGTTTGAAGATGCCATTGTGCCCTGGAAAGGCGAGAAAATGCAAGATTGGAAAAAGCAGTTTATTTCTCTTTCTAGAAAAAATGATTTCCCTATTCACAAACCTTATTTTGAATTAAGTTTAGCACACAAAAAATTCTTGTGGCAAGGCGGCAAAGAATGGGAGGG
>JAUYMZ010000004.1 GCA_030699355.1 Bacteroidota bacterium
CATGTGCGGTGGGTCTTCTGCAAATGGCATGACAAAATCTTATTCAAAACGTCACTTCACGTTCCCATGTCCAACAGAACAGAAAAGACGGGAAAACATGATTTAAAGAAAGTATTTCAATATTTTTTTTATGCTTGCTAACGTTTTGCCGCTTTGCGAAGGCGGGGATTTTTAGCACTAAACTTCATTAGATGCACAAAGCTTGAATTTAGCACTTCACTGTCATAAAAGTACCAAACCCCCGCTTTTGCAAAACGGCTGTTGGGCGTAGGTTTTCTTGTCATCTCCATTTGTTTACGTGTTCTACTTTGTCGTCAAATTGTGCTGCTAATGATTTTACTCTTGACTTCAAAAGTATTTTTCTACCGTCAAGTGTCCTTGTAAATATCAAGTCGCAAGAACCAACAAGTCTTTCCCATTGGTTTTTGAAATATTCCGCTAAGTTTTTATTTCGACCGAGTATGTCAGGAACAGAATGATAGTCTTTTTGCTTAACGAAAAGCATAAATCTGTTTTTTCTGATTATCACATATCTTGGATTGTCAATTGGTGAAATTACTTCTTGAAGTGCATTTATAAAAGTTGATTTGTCGAAAGTCGTTCCACCTTCTAAATGGCAGAAAACCGCACCCCAATTGTCAACCGAAGTTTCAACCTTTAATTTTGAATAGTCTGATTTAATTGCTCCTGCCTTAATCAACGAGTTTAAAAGTGCGTCTCCAATTTGTTGAATGTCTTTTGAGATGTCTCTGTATTTGAAATATAGTCTTAATGTCTTGAATGTCAGTCTGCCAAAAATAGCCATTCCTATTGCTCCAAAAATTGCGAGGAAAACATAAAGGTCTTGCGTAGTTTTTATATTTCTCGCTGCTCTCCCAAGACCTTGCAAACTTTCTAAACCAAAACCAACTAAGCCTGAACCTAAAGTCGCTAAAAGGTTGCGAATAGTCTTATTCAAATACATTGACTTAGCAGCTTTGTATTCTTTTTCTTCTGGGAATGGGATTTTGATTTCTTCAACAAGTGTAACGCCTGTTTCAAGTGCCGTTTCCCATCTTTGTTTTAGACTTTCTCTGTCACCTGCGTGGGAGAACATTTCAACATTCTTTTTTTCCGCTTCTTCTTTATGATGAATGTTTTCTGATAGATTTAAACGTCCAATTCCATTTTCAATGCCGGGTTCTTCTCTGAATGAAACACCTACAAAACTTCTAAATCGTCTTTTGAGTAAGTCAAAATCGTCTCCGCCTGTGGGTGAAGTTGGGTCAATACAGACCAAATGCCAAATGTTACCTGTTTTGTCGCCATTTCCGTTTTGAGTTCTAATGGCTCTACCACGCATTTGATTGGAAAGCACAAACGAACCTACAAAACTTGCCAAGATTAAAGAATTGATTGCTGGAGCGTCCCAACCTTCTCCAAGCAAAGATTTTGTTCCAATCAAAACTTCAATTTCACCACGCTGAAAAATTTGAGTTACAATATGAACAATGTCGTGTTTGAGTTGCTCAGTTTGACTGATTAAAACGTAATTGCTGTCAAAAGGAACAGGATTAGAGTTGATTTGTGTAACGCCATATTTTGCGGCTTTAGCTTCAAATGCAGGATAGGCACTAACAGGAATGATTATCATTGAACCTGTCAAAACAGCAATTTTTTTGTTCTCCTTGTTTTCTCGTCTTAATTTTTCAAAAATTGGAATTACACCGATTTTATTTAACTCAAGATTGTTTTCAGGAGCGTTGATATAAAACTCTTTGCGGATGAAGTCGGAAAGAACTACTAAACGCAATTTGTTTCCTAAATTCTTGTATTCAAAATCAACAATATCTTTGATACCGTTTAGTTTGCTGATGCTTGAAGTCAAAAATCCTGTAACTCTCTTGTTATGCGAAAAATTGATTTGTCGCCTTTCAATTGCTCCGTATCTTCTTAGTCGGTTTTCAAGTGTTTTTTGATGTTCTTCAAAGGTTTTGAAGTGTTCCTTTTCTTTGTAGAGATAAAAATCTAAAAGCGTTTCAATCCATTCATAATCAAGTTTGGGAATTTGAAATTTTTTATCTCCGATTACTTCAAGATGTGTTTCAGGAATTTCTTTGTCGTTTGCTTTTAGAAAAATTAAACAAGCTGAATAGTAGGAGAGGTTGTTATAAATCCAATCTAACTGCTCTGTCGGGTTTTGCCAAATGGGGTGTTGTTCAATTGCCTGAATGATGTTTTCATCACTCTTAATTTCCTGAAAAAGCTTTTCAATGTTCTGTCTGAAATCAACAATGCTTTGGTTTTCTTTTTCAGTTGGCAACGTGAAAAAAACATAGTCTTGATGTGGACACAAATCACCTTCAATTACCAATTCAGGAACGGAAATTTCCGTGTCAACAGGTCCGTTTAAGTCAATGTATCGTTGCCATTCTGTAGCTGTAACGTCATATGGCGGTGTGGCTGTCAAGCCAACAATAATCGGGTCTAAATTTTCTTTAACTTTTGTTAGCGTTTGCCACCATTCATTTTTTAAATGGTGTGCTTCATCAACCACAATGGTTTTTATTTTTTGTGCTTTTAGTCCGCTTACAATGTTGTCAAGATTGGGATTTGTCGCTCTTCCGTTTTCGGTTTTTTCTTCGGTTTCTTCTTCTTCGCTTTCAATTTCTTCTTCGTTAATTCTCCAATTGTTACAAGCTGCGTGCAGTCCTTGATAGGTTACAACGGTCATAAATTTTGGATTGCGAATGTCTCTCGAAATCCAATCAGGTGTCAAGTTGGTTTGAAGGAACAGTTCACAAAAACGTTGTATCCATTGGTTACGAATTGCAATTGTCGGGGCAAGAATTAAAGTCGGCTTGTTCAGTCGAATAGCAACTTCAAGTCCTAAAACTGTCTTACCCGAACCTGGAGGAGCAATTACGTGTAAATGTCCATCAGTTAGGTGGTCTTGTAAGTCGTCAAGAACTCGTTGTTGGTATTTTCTCCAACTGTATTTGAATTTTATGTCTTTTGGATATTCTGTCAATGTGTAGTGTGTTGTTTAAACTTACGCCCAACGTTTTGGCGCTTGGCGCAGTAAGGGAATGGTTACCACAAATTTCGCC
>JAUYMZ010000027.1 GCA_030699355.1 Bacteroidota bacterium
GCCTCCAAGTCCCCTGCCGCTGAAAACATGCGAGTACCAGGTCATTCTGAGCGATAGCGAAGAATCTAACGCTTTTTCCTGGACAGCAATAATTATGAATATTAAAAATAAGAACTTATTAAGCCTTGTAAGCCGTATGAGTATCTAAATCTTTGCTACAAACCAATCAAAAATGGCGGTGAGCACTTTGGTGTGTGTGGCGTCAAAAATTTCGGTTTTTACTTGTAGTTGAGCCCTGCCTTTAGTTTGCAATTCGTTTAAAAACGCTGCTTTATCAACGGCTATAAATGCAGCTTTTGATTGCAATAAGCCTAAGGCAGGTTTGTGGTATTTTGCCTCTGTTTTGCGAACCATTGGCGCAATGGGAAAAGGAATGCCTTCAAATTCTTGTAATAAAAATTCTCCAGCACTGGCTTCAGCCAATGTTAATTGAACGCAGGCATGGAAGTTTCCCAAATGGTTTAAAAAAGCGCCTTGCTCTTCTAATTCAAAAATATAAGAAGGATTGCCGGATTTTTTTATCTGCAATAATTCGTGAAATGGAATTTTTAAAACATCCATAAAATTTAACTATTGGGTGGTAAATTGTCTCTTTCTTTTTGAGCCTCTTTTCGTTTCACATAAATAAACAAACTCTCTACCTTAGCTCTTGCCCACGGTGTTTTGCGCAAAAATTTTAGGCTAGAAGAAATGCTTGGGTCTTTCTGGAAGCAGTTTATATTTACCTCTTCCCCCAAGTATTCCCATCCTTTGGTTTGAACCAAATATTCCATTATTTGCTGCAAACTAATGCCGTGTAAAGGATTGTTCTTTTGTTTTATTTCTTCCATTCACCTATTTCTTTTTCTTCATTGGGTTGTCTTCAGTACTTTGTCCGCGTACCGCCGCCTTTGCCTTAAAGAGCTCTATTCTACTACTAGTTTCAATGCTCGGCCAAGTGTTATTGGCTTCATCTATATCGGCAGTTTCTTTAAAAGGATCGAGCACAATGCTGCTCACTTTTTTGTTTTTAGCAAAGGTTTTTACCACTTTATGTTCGTCTTTTCTCCAGATATAAGCACTTATTTTATCTACTTCTGAGCTACCATCTTCGTAGTTCCATTGTATGATAACAGGCATCACCAATCCACCTTTATTTTTAAGATGTAGCTCATAATAATAATTGCCTTCATAAGCCTTAAATTCATCCTCGTTAACCGGCGTAATATTCTCGTAAACGTTAATGGTTTTAGGTTCTTCTGCTACAGTGGTATCGGGTTTATAATAGTAGTAAAAATCGCGCAAGCTGGTGTCTTGGTCTATTAAAAACACCTCGCCACTCGCTTTATTTTTTATT
>JAUYMZ010000028.1 GCA_030699355.1 Bacteroidota bacterium
AAATTTACTCTTTTTGGCTAATGTTTTATTAAATTTACAATTTTATTGCCTAACTATTGCACTAAGATTGCAACAAACATAACTAAGAATGGAAAGCAAAGAATACCTTGAAGATGTGGCCTTAAAGAAAAGTATCATACCCGTAGTAATATACTTATTGGTGGCTCTTGCCATTTTTTTGGGCATAGATAAGGTGAGTATTGGCGCCAATAATTTCTTGGGTGGCGATAATGTTAAAATTGTTCAAATTCTAAAAACGCTGCTCATTGGGTTAATTACCACTTTTCTCGTTTTTTACCTGGTATACAAATACAAGTTTATGGAGGTAAATGCCAGTTTAAATACTTCTTCTATTGTGCAAACTTCACCCTACCCAGAAATTGTTTGTAAAATAAGTGATTTAAGCGTTTTAGCTTGTAGTCAGCCGCTGCTTTTATTATTGGGCTACAATTCCAAAGATATAAAAAGTTTAACCTTAAACGATATTATAACCGCCTCTTCCATGAAGGTACTGATGGAACTTTTTCACGACAAAAACTATATCAATAAAGACTATTCCGATCTACATTTTGTAGATAAAGAGAAAGGTTTACTTTCTTTGTCGGCAAACATTATAAAGTTCGAAATTCTAGATGCTGATTATGTTCTAGTGCGTTGCCAAAATAAAAAAATTTCTGCCCAAGTTACTTTTGAGGAGCAGGCTGAACCCAAAGAAGAACCTAAAAAAGCATTTCAGTTTTAAACAAAAAAAGTCGCGCCTAACAATAAGCGCGACTTTTTTTGTATAGGTTCAGCCTTTATTCTTCGCTTTTACCCATTACTTTAAAAACGTCGTAGCTAAATCCGGTATTGCTAAAACCACCATCGTGGAAAAGGTTTTGCATGGTTACCATTCTGCTTAAATCTGAGAACATTAATACGCAGTAATCTGCACAAGCTTCTGCACTGGCATTACCCAATGGCGAAAGTGCTGAAGCGTAATCAAAGAAATCGCCAAAACCTTTTACTCCGCTGCCGGCTGTGGTTGGGGTTGGACTCTGAGAAATGGTGTTTACGCGCACTTTTTTGGCTTTTCCGTAATGGTATCCAAAGCTTCGGGCTACAGATTCTAGTAAGGCTTTGGCATCTGCCATTTCGTTGTAATCTGGAAATACCCTTTGGGCAGCTATGTAGGTTAAGGCAACTACCGAACCCCAATCGTTTATGGCATCCATTTTATAACATGTTTGCAATAAACGGTGGAAACTCATAGAGCTAATATCATAGGTTTCGTGTGTCCATTTATAATCTAAATCGGTGTAGGTTCTCCCTTTTCTAATGTTCAAGCTCATTCCCACAGAGTGTAGAATAAAGTCGATTTTACCACCTAAAATTTCCATCGATTGGCTAATGAGGTTTTCCATATCCTCATTTTTACTAACATCGCAGGGTATAATTTTTGATTGATTGCAAACTTCTGCCAATTTGTTAATCTCGCCCATGCGCATGGCAATGGGAGCATTGGTTAATACAAATTCTGCTCCTTGTTCATGACATTTTAGGGCCACTTGCCAAGCAATACTTTTATCGTTTAAAGCGCCAAAAATGATTCCTTTTTTTCCTTTTAATAAATTGTTCATATTTTAAAATGATGATGTTGCAAGTTTAAGTTTTTTATATGTAATGGTGAAAAGGTTTTTATTTACTTAATTTGTTACTATGATAAATAAGGCTTTAAATCGGTGTTTTTATGTTGCGCTCGTTTTTTTGTTTCTGTTTGCCAGTTCCTTACAGGCAAAAAATAATAAACTCAAAGATGTATATGACGTGCTCTATTACCAAATAGATTTGAAAATAGAACCTGCTTCTAAAGAAATTATTGGTTCGAACCAATTTAAAATATGCGCCACAAAGCCGTTTAAACAATTGGCGTTCGACCTGCTTGCTAGCTTAAAAATAAGTTCTATTAGCCACCAAAATCAATTGCTGTCTTTTAATAGAAAAGGCAACGAAGTTGTGGTAGATTTCCCTCAAATGATGCGAAAAGGGGATACACTTTTTTTTACCGTAAATTATAGTGGTAAGCCACCTGTAGCTCAAAATGCTCCTTGGGATGGTGGATTTGTTTGGGAAAAAGATGAGCAGGGAAAGCCATGGGTTGGACTAGCTTGCGAGGGTTTGGGAGCCTCTTCGTGGTTGCCTTGCAAAGACCAATGGGAGGATGAACCCAATGGCATGAGCATGCATTTAAAAGTACCTCGTGGCTTAATTGGCGTTAGTAATGGTCGACTAAAATCAAAGAAATCTTATCCAGATGGAACGGATGGATTTTTATGGGAGGTTACCGCGCCAATTAATCATTATAATATTACCGTAAATGTTGGCGATTACAAACATTGGGAAGATCATTTTGTAAGTGCCAATGGTAAGATTTTAGACTTAAATTATTATGTGTTAGAAAAGAATTTGGAGCAAGCCAAAACCCATTTTCAACAGGTAAAAAGAATGCTGAAAGCCTTTGAGTTTTATTTTGGTCAATACCCCTTTTATACAGATGGGTACAAATTGGTTGAAACCCCTTATTGGGGAATGGAACACCAAAGTTGTGTGGCTTATGGAAATAATTACAAAAACAATAAATTTGGTTTCGATTTTATCATCATTCACGAGAGCGGACATGAATGGTTTGCCAATAGCATTACGGCAAAAGACAAGGCTGATATGTGGATTCATGAAGGATTTACTACCTACAGTGAAGCCTTATATGTAGAGAATCAGTTTGGAAATATGCGTGCCGTGCAATACCTCCTCGAACAAAAAGAAAAAATTAAAAATGAACTTCCTATAATTGGTCCGCGTGGGGTAAATTACAACCGCAAAGACAACGACAATTATTATAAAGGAACTTGGATTTTACACAGCCTCAGAAACATCTTAGATAACGATACACTTTGGTTTAATACCTTAAGAGATTTAAATGCGAAGTTTTTTCACCAAACCGTAACTTCAAAACAAGTAGAAGATTTTATTTCGGTTCGAACCAAAACAGATTTGAAGCCATTTTTTGACCAATATTTGCGCAAGAAAGAACTGCCTCAAATAGAATATTTTTTGGTAAAAAAGAATGGCTTAAATGAGTTGCACTACCGTTTAAATGCTTCTGTAAAAAACTTGAAACTGCCTGTAAAAGTAACCCTATCCAGAGATAAATACGATTACCTCGTGTTTGAAAAACGCTGGAAAGTTATTGATTTACCCTACGCTGATATAGAACTTTTTAAAGTAGATGAAGGAAGCTCTTTGGTAAAGGTGAAGTGAATTATGAAGTATGAATTATGAATTATGAATTATGAATTATGAATGAAAACCAATTCCAATCTTCATAATTCATAATTCATAATTCATAATTAAAACTTAACCTGGTTTCCTTTTTGATTTTCTTTTTCAAAATCGAGGGTATCTACTTGCTTGTTCTTTTCGGTAGCTAAGTTTTTAATATCGTCTATGTTGGAAGGTAATTCTTGTTGCGCTTTCTTTTTCTTGGCTTCTAAGCCTTCAATGCCGCTTTGGCCGGTGTATACATTAAACATAACTACTAAACCGCCAACCACAAAAACCTGACTTACCAAAAATATTTTAGCCCAAGCTCTTTTGCGGTTAAAGAATCCGATAATGTTTATGGTTAATAATAGGATGAATATGATAAGTAGCATAATGTTTTGGTTTAGTATTTTAATTTCAAACTTGTTGCCAATTTGAATTTTATTTTTAAGTGTCTAAAATTCAATATTTTGCGATTTTGTTTTGTTTGGGGTATTTTTTATTTTGTTTCATTTTGGTTCAAACCAAACTAAAATGGGGCAGGTTCTGCAGGATTGCCTTCTGCGCCGTTCAATTGGTCTTTTACTTCCCGGTAAACATCATCGAAAGGTGAGTTTATGCCAGGGAAAATGTCTATTTGGTATTCCATTTTTAATTCTAATAGTACCATGAGTGTTATGGCTATGATGAAAAAGATGTAGATAACGCCAATTATTTTTTCTAGTAAATGATTGTGTTCACTGTCAACTAATTCATCAATGCTATTTATTTTTGTTTTTTTATCTTCCTTTTTTTTAAAAAAAGTAAATTTTAACATCTTACTGCTGTTCCTCTCCGCTAAATGCACCTTTGGCCTCTCTGTAAACATCATCAAAAGGTGTGTTTACTCCTGGAAATAAATCTATTTGATATTCTGTTTTTAACTCCAGCATAATGGCAATGGTAATGCCTAAAATAAAAACACCATATACCACACCAAAGGCTTGGTTAAATAATTCTGAGCGCTCTTTAGCAACCAGCTCATCAATGTCTGTTCTAACTCCTACACGAGAAGATTCTCGAAAGATAGATTGTGATTTTGTGATAATTTTCAAAACAGTACGAAATTATGTAAAAGTTATGTATGATGAACCATCCTTCTAAAATTGTTCCAAAATTTTGTGGCAAGTTTTTTGATTGAAAGAAAATTATTAATATAGCAACATGAAAAAACTACTAATGATGGGGTTATTCCTCAGTTTTGCTTTCATTACAAAAGCACAAAAAGAAATTCAAACTATGCCTAATTTGGTATTAAAAGACATGGAGGGAAAGTCCAAGAATATGGCAGATTATTCCAAGTCTGGGAAAATTACCGTAATCAGTTTCTGGGCTACTTGGTGTTCTCCTTGCAAAAAAGAACTCAATAACATGCACGAACTATACGACGAGTGGAAAGCAAAATACGATCTTCAAATTGTAGCTGTGTGCACAGATAATACCAGAAATACTCAAAAAGTAAAACCTTATGTAAATGGTCAGGGTTGGGAATTTGATATCATCATGGATGTAAATCAAGATTTACAAAGAGCCATGAATATTGTTCAAATTCCGCATACTTTTTTATTGGACCAAAAAGGAAATATCATTTACCAACACAGCGGCTACGTAGAAGGGGATGAATTCTCCCTAGAAGAAAAAATTAAGGCATTGATGCCGAAAAAATAATTGTTGTTGTTGTTGTTGT
>JAUYMZ010000031.1 GCA_030699355.1 Bacteroidota bacterium
ATTTACCAAGGCAGCTTTTTCTGCTAAAATAAGTTTATAGTCGTCTTGCATATGCTCCATAATACTCGCATTTTCCACTTGCAAAATGCTATCTGCAATGCTACTACTGAGCTTAAAATATTGATTGGCCAATTTAAAATCTCCTTTAGATTCTAATACTTCCCCATATAACTTATAAGCATCTTGTAAATAAGGAAAGGCGTAATCCATTTTGGCATCGTTGATGGCCAATTTTATGTAATACAGCGCAGAATCATACTGCTTAGTATGAAGGTATACTTGACCAATATTATTGTAGGTGTTAGCTAAGCCTAAATACTCACCCGATTTCCTTTTCATTTTAATAGCCAAGAAAAGATAGTGTTTAGCCAAACTGTAGTTTTTTAAATCTAATTCAACCACGCCCAAATTATTGTAAGAAAGTGCCAGATTTTGAGCATTATTTTGTAAGCTATCTATTTTAAATACCTCATAAAAATAAAGGAAAGCTTTCTCTGGCTTCTTTAACTCTTGGTAACAAATGGCCATGTTGTTATAGGCATTAGCCAAAATATCTTCATCTTTTATTCCCTCGCCAATACTTACTACTTCTTTATAAAAATAAAGGGCAGTATGGTAGTTTTTCTGTATCTGATAGATAAGTCCAATATTGTTTTTTACATTGGCAATACCCACTGCATCACCCAAAGTTTGAAAAATCCCTAGAGCATTAAAATAGGCCTGTGAGGCTAATCTATATTTCCCTTGACGCTCATACACAATTCCTAATAAATTTAAGGATTTAGCTTTGCCGCCAAACAATTTTGCTTCACCCAATTGCAAGCTCGCTTCTTTTAACAAAGAAACAACGCTATCAATATTGAGCGACTCCTCGAACAATTCAACAATTAAAAAATTAGATTTACCTATTCCAGCTGCGTAGTTAATTTTTTTAGCAAGCGTTTGCGCTTCATACACATGCCATAAACTTTTATCGTTCTGTTTTCTTCCATACAAAATGGCCAAAGAATAATGGGCTTCAACTTTATCTATATTACTAAAATCTCCTTTGGTAATATGTATTAAACTATCTATGTTCTCAATGGCAGACGCAGTAAATTGCCATCCTATAAAAAACAAACCAATAAGATAATGCTTGAGTAGGTCTTTCATCTTTACACAAATAGTCATTGCAAATAGGAGATTTACCCTACATTTGCCATTCAATTGAATCGTTTCTTTTATGATTAAACTGTCTGTAAACATAAACAAACTTGCTCTCATTCGCAATTCACGCGGAGGAAATAATCCGAATGTAATAAAATCTGCTTTGGACTGCGAATTTTTTGGTGCCGATGGCATCACCGTTCACCCTCGTCCGGATGAAAGACATATAAGATACGCAGATGTTTATGCCCTAAAAGGAGCCATCAAAACAGAACTAAATGTAGAAGGAAATCCGAGCGAAAAGAAGTTTATGGATTTGGTATTAGCCGTTAAACCTGCGCAAGTTACTTTGGTTCCAGACAACCCAAATCAACTTACCAGCAATCATGGATGGAATACCCTCAGTGAGAAAAGTTTTCTCCAAGACATTATTGCGCAATTAAAAGAAGCAGGAATTAGAAGTTCTATTTTTGTAGACCCTCAAGTATCAATGGTTGAAGGCGCGTTAGAAACAGGCACAGATAGAATTGAGTTATATACTGAATCCTTTGCGCAGCAGTTTTCTATTAACCCCACTACTGCCATTACTCCTTACTTAGCAGCAGCGGCCAAAGCAAAAGAATTAAATTTAGGCATCAATGCTGGCCATGATTTAAGTTTAGAAAACCTGCGCTTTTTTGCTCAGGAAATTCCTACCCTACTAGAGGTTTCTATTGGGCACGCCTTGGTTTGCGATGCCCTTTATTATGGATTAGAAAATACCGTTGCGATGTATAAACGTTGCTTATAAAAAAGCTGTTTATTTTTGAATCGTTTCTTCCCTATCTGGCCCAACCGAAATAATATTTATGGGCACATTAATCATGCTTTCAACATAACTAATATAATGCTTAAACGTTTCTGGCAAAGCGTTAAAATCGCGTACTTTGGTTAAATCTTCCGTCCAACCTGGGAAAGATTTATACTGCGGAACCACAGCATCATCTAATAAATTAAAAGGGATTTCTGTGGTTATTTCTGAACCAATTTTGTATGAATCACACACTTGAACTTGCTCAAATCCACTTAGCACATCACTTTTGGTGCAAATTAAATCGGTAACGCCGTTTAACATGATGGCGTATTTTAAAGTAGGTAAATCTAACCAACCTGTTCTGCGTGGTCTTCCAGTAGTTGCCCCAAACTCATGACCCAATTTTCTCAATAATTCGCCTGTTTCATTCTCTTGTTCTGTAGGGAATGGACCATTTCCAACACGCGTGCAATAGGCCTTAAAAATGCCATAAACTTTGTTAATCTTTTGAGGCGCAATACCTAATCCACTGCATGCTCCGCCGGTTATGGTATTAGAGGAAGTTACAAAAGGGTATGAACCAAAATCTATATCTAATAAAGTACCTTGAGCTCCTTCGGCCAAAACCTTTTTACCCTCGGTAATTAATTGATTGATATAATATTCGGTATTCACAATTTTAAATTGCTTTAAATACTCAACCGCCTCAAAAAACGCAGGTTCGTGTTCATCCAAATTGTATTCGTAATTAAAAGAATCCAATAATTTTTTGTGGTTGCTTACCGCAGTTTCATATTTAGAATGAAAATGTTTACCAATTAAATCGCCTATACGCAAACCGCTTCTGCCAATTTTATCTTGGTAGGTAGGACTAATTCCTCTTAAGGTTGAACCTACTTTGTGCACACCTTTATAAGCTTCACTTGCTGCATCTACCAATCTGTGGGTAGGCAAAATAACATGAGCCTTTTCAGAAATAAATAAGTTTTTACGAATATTCACTCCGGTAGTTTCGGCCTTTTCAATTTCTTTTTTAAGTTGAACCGGATCAACCACTACTCCATTTCCAATGATATTAATACAATGTTCATGAAAAATACCTGAAGGAATGGTATTTAACACATATTTATTGCCCCCAAACTCAAGTGAATGTCCAGCATTTGGACCACCCTGAAACCTGGCTACAACATCATATTTTGGGGTAAGTACATCTACAATTTTTCCTTTCCCCTCATCGCCCCATTGCAGGCCTAAAACTACATCAACCTTCATATCTTAATTTTCTTTTTTAACAATTTTCTTGCACGACAAACACATATCATCGGCGTCTACCATAGGTTCTCCAAATAAATACAAGGAATGGTTTGTAATTCCAAATTGCATTAATTCGCCCATGGTATTTTTTATTTGCTGCAACCTAGGGTCGCAAAATTCCAAAACATCATTGCAGTAGTTGCAAATTAAATGATCATGCTGTCTGAACCCATAAGAGCGCTCATACCTGGAAATATTTTTCCCAAACTGATGTTTAATAACCAAACCACAATCTAATAATAAATCTAGGGTATTGTAAACGGTAGCCCTGCTAACCCTGTAATTTCTTTTTTTCATGTGCTCAAACAAAGTTTCCACGTCGAAATGTTCTTTATTTGAGTATATTTCATCGAGAATGGCAAATCGCTCGGGAGTTTTTCGTTGCTGGTGTTTTTCTAGGTATTCTACAAACCTATTCTTAACCTCCAATTTCAACTTTTCTGCATTTTGTAATTCAAACGACATGTATCCTATTTTGTTGGTTCAAAGTTAATATAATCCACAATACATACCTCATTCTGAGACTATGTTCAAAAATAAACCGCTTTGGTTCAGCCCGAAGCAAAAATTTACATTGATAATCAAAGAGATAATTTTAGCAGACCCAAAACTAATTAGCTTAAATCAATTCTATTCACACTAATTAAATCGCTTGCATTTTTAATGGCTAGCATGATAGTCTCCAATTGACGGGTATCTAACACCTCCAAAACAATATTTCCTTCAAACAAACCTTCATTACTGGTTATGCTAATAGATTTCATGTTTACTTGTAACTGTTTAGAAATGGTATCTGTGATAATACTCACAATACCAACGCTGTCTATTCCCGATACTTTGATAGAAGAAACAAAGGCTTTCTTGGGTAATTCTTCTGCATTGGCCCATTTGGCTTTTATAATTCTGTAGCCATAATTACTCATTAAAGCGAGTGCGTTTGGACAAGAAGTTCGGTGTATTTTTACGCCCTCGCCAATGGTTACAAAGCCAAAAATCTCATCACCTGGGATGGGGTTACAACACTTGGCAAAGCCATAAGGCATATTGGCTTCATTTTCACTGAGGATAACAGCGTCTAAAGGCAAATTTGCGGCTGGTTTAGGCTTTGTTACCGCTGGAGTTTGAATGTCGGCAGGCTTGTTTTTATCGGCTATAAGGATGGCCTCAATATCCATTTTGGTTCTATCTATCTCTTCATTGGCCAACTTATAATACAAATCAGAAACAGTTTTTAGCTTATAATGCTTGGCTAATATTTGAAGGTTATCTGAGTTAAATCCAATTTTTGAATTTTTAAATTTACGCTCCAAAATCTCTTTACCCATTTGAGAGGCCTTTAAACGAATCTGTTTAAAATACTCCCTAATTTTAGACTTTGCCTTAGCAGTAATTACAAAATTAAACCAATCTTCATTGGGCTTCTGCTTACTACTAGATAAAATTTCAACTTGGTCGCCATTATTCAATTGATGGCTTATGGGCACCAGTTTATTGTTTAATTTAGCCCCAATACAATTGATTCCTAAATCTGAATGTATATCGAAAGCAAAATCGAGCACACTAGAACCTGCGGGCAGTTTGCGTAAATCTCCTTTGGGCGTGAACACGAAAATTTCATCGGTGTACAAGGCCAATTTAAAATCGTCGAGAAAATCCATGGCATTCGAATCTGGACTCTCTAAAATCTCCCTTACACGAGATAACCATCCCTCCAAACCATTGTCGCTAGCCTGCCCATTATCCTTATATTTCCAATGGGCGGCGTACCCTTTTTCCGCAATTTCATCCATGCGTTTAGTTCTAATTTGAACCTCTACCCATCGCCCCTTTGGACCCATTACGGTAGTGTGCAAACTTTCGTAACCATTTGCTTTGGGTGTGCTTACCCAATCTCTAAGCCTATCTGGATTTGGCGTATAATAATCTGTTACAATAGAATACACTTTCCAACAATCGCTTTTCTCTGTTTCTATAGGCGTATCAATTATAATTCTAATAGCAAATAAGTCGTACACTTCCTCAAATGAAACATTCTGCTTTTTCATTTTTTGCAAAATAGAATGAATGCTTTTGGGCCTTCCTTTTACCTCGTATGTTAAACCTTGACTCTCTAAATCTTGAATAAATGGCTCAATAAAATTACGGATGTATTTATTACGTTGCGTTTTGGTTTCGTTTAGCTTAACCTTAACGTAGTTGTAGCTTTCAGACTGCAAATACTTTGTGCTCAAATCTTCCAATTCAGATTTTATGGCATACAAACCCAATCTGTGGGCCAAGGGAGCATAAACATAAGCTGTTTCGGAGGCAATTTTAAGTTGCGATTTCGGACTCATGCTATCGAGTGTGCGCATGTTGTGTAACCTATCTGCCAATTTGATTAAAATAACCCGCACATCATCGCTTAAGGTGAGCAACATTTTCTTAAAATTTTCGGCCTGTATGCTTTTATCTGGCTGATCCAAAACGCCCGAAATTTTTGTAAGACCATCAATAATCAGGGCCACTTTATCGCCAAATTTAAGCCGCAATAAATCGAGGGTAATATCAGTATCTTCCACCGTATCATGCAACAAGGCACAAATTACGGAGGTAACTCCAAGTCCAATTTCTTCGGCACAAATTTGAGCAACAGCCAACGGATGAATAATATAAGGCTCACCGCTTTTTCTTCGCATATTTTTATGCGCCTCCAACGAAATCTCAAAAGCCTTTCTAATGGCAGCTTTATCCTCCCTTGTTATGGTTCGCCTAATACTTTTAAGCACATTTCTATATGCTTTAACAATTAACTTATTTTCTAAATCCAAATCAATTTCTTTGGTTCCCATTTCTGCTCCTAATTGGCCTCAAAATAACTATATTTTTGATAATCCAAGTGCCCTTATTTTATTTTTTTAAAATAAAAAAGCATGCTTGTTTTCGGCCTGAACCCATGCAACAACACATTATAAATCTAACAATCAAGTAATTAAATATTTTTCTGCGATTTAATGCCATGCATTTATAATCCTTTAGAATTTAGACATATATTTGCATCCCTTTTTAAGGGAAAAGCGCATGTGGCGTAATTGGTAGCCGTGCCAGACTTAGGATCTGGTGCCGAGAGGCGTGGGGGTTCGAGTCCCTCCATGCGCACAAAAATAACAAGGAAACTTGTAAACAAAATAAGACTGACATTGTCAGTCTTATTTATTATTGGCATTGTTGAAAATTAAAAGCGATGAACGTTACATTCGAAAAAAAAGATGCTTTAAACGGAACTATATCTGTAGGCATAAGTACTGAAGACTATCTTCCAAGTTACGAGAAGAAGTTAAAAGATTACGGTAAAAAAGCCAATATCCCCGGCTTTAGACCTGGCCATGCTCCTAAAGGTATGATTGAAAAAATGGTTGGTAACAGCCTTTTATTAGAAGAAATTAATGCACTTGCCAGCAAAGGTTTGTTTGATTACATCGAAGAAAACAAATTAAATATTTTGGGTCAGCCAATTTTAACTGAAGACACCAAAATAGACGAATTAACCAAAGAAGCCAATTATACTTTCACTTTCGATTTGGGATTAAGTCCGCAAATTGAATTGAATATTAGCAAGGCAGATGTGTATACCAAATATAGCCCTGTTACCAGCGATGCTATGATAGCCGACGAGATTGAGCGCATGAAAAAGCGTTTTGCCAATTTAGTGGATGCAGATGTGGTAGAGGAAAACGATATGATTTATGCAACCCTTACAGAATTAGCCGAAAACGGTGAAGCTCTTGATGGTGGCGTTCAGGCAGATTCTGTTCCTATTGCCGTTAATACCGTTAAGGTGGATGAGCTAAAAAATAATTTAATTGGCCTTACTAAAGGAACTTATGCCGATGTAAATATTTTTGCTTTGTTTAACAACGATGAAATGGAAATGAGCCATGCCTTAGGTATCCAAAAACAAACCGTTGCCGATTTAAACCCAACCTTTAAATTAACAGTGAGCGAAATCAAAAGAACTGGTGGTTCAGAAATAAACCAAGAGTTTTTTGATAAAATCTACGGCCCTGGTGTAGTAACTTCGGAAGATGAATTAAAGGAAAAAATCAGAGAAGAATTAAACGGATATTTTAACCAACAAGCTCAGCATTTATTAGAGCATGAGTTATTTGATAGTTTAGTTGCCAAACACAATATTGAATTACCAGATGAGTTCTTAAAGCGTTGGTTAATGGAGCGTCATGCTGATAAGTTTACTCCAGAAAACATGGAAGAAGCTTATAAACCAGAATCCAATTATTTGAAGAACCATATTTTAGAAGAAAAAATATTGGTTAGCAATGATATCAAAGTAAACGATGAAGATATTAAGCAGGCTGCCATTAACCATACCAAGCAAATGTTTGGTGCCTATGGCGGAACGCAAGGCTTAAGCGATGAAATTTTAATGAGCATTGTTGAACCACAATTACAAAAAGAAGACTTTAGAAGTCGTATGATTAATGTAGCGGTGCGTTTAAAAGTTAATCAATGGTTATTAGACACCATTACCATCGAAAGTAAAGAGGTGAGTGCAGAAGAATTTACCAAAATTATGGAGGCACACAACAGCCAACATCATGCACATGCCCACGAAGAGGAAGAAGTAGAAGCTTAATTACAAAAGCATATCACAAAAATCCCCGCTAGTTTATAATTAGCGGGGATTTTTTTTATTCAATGATTTGAAAAAAATTGATGTTGGCTTTAGGCCGATTTAATTTTAGGATAAAATCCAATCAAATTTATGTTCTTGTTTAGGCATGGCTGCACGTTCTGCAATTCTGGTTAACCTATTAGGCAATGCCAATAAGAAATCGCGGGCTTTTTCTCCATTCTCTTGCAATCCACGTACATTTTCAATTTTCCATTCGTCGATTACTGTTTTTAAGATATCAATATAATCTAAAGCAGTGTAAACACCCAAACGAGTGGCAGCATCGCTAAAATTGGCAAAGGTATTTAGGTTACCACCCAACTCACGCATGCATTGAGCTGGCATCACAATCTTTTTACGCATCATGTCTTCAAAGGCCAACATCATTTCATTTGGGTCTAAATCCATAATTCTTTGCACAAAATTCATATATGCTCTGGCATGTCTAGCTTCATCGGCAGCTACCAAACCACAAATTTTAGAAAGGAGCGTATTGCCATCTTTTTTAGCCAAAGTAGCTACCCTTCTGTGACTAACATTGGTGGCTAATTCTTGAAAACTGGTATATACAAAATTTCTATACGGATCGTTTCCAGCTTGGTTGTTAAAGCCATCTGCAATTAAGAATTGAGTGCTTGCTTCAAAGGCTTTCATGTTAATTCTGCCGCATAAATAAAGGTATCTATTTAGCACATCCCCATGTCTATTTTCTTCGGCAGCCCAACTTCTCATCCATTTCATCCATCCATTATTGTTTTGTTGATCTACTCCAACCAAACCGGCTAACCAACTTTCGTAAGTAGGTAATGCCTCTTCGGTAATGGTATCTGCAACTAGAACAACCATTAAATCATACGAATGATTACGGGCATCTTCTTGAATTGATTTTAAATCGGCAACAAATGTGGTATCTGAAGTAAGTGGCAATAATTCAGACGCCTGCCAATTAGTTTCTACGGGTTTTAAATACTCCTTGGCAAGAGATTCCACATCTCTTCCAATAAAATCCATAACTTCTATTTTACTCGGACTAATACTATTATTTGTCATATGGGTCAAAAGTAGTAGAAAAATATAAATTACACACGTAATTTTACCTTTTCAAATTAGAAAAGAGATAAAAACTATGTTTGTTAATATCCACACGCACCGAAAACCGCAATTATTGGATGAAATATGCATTCGAAATGCCTATTTGCACCCGCCTAAGAACACAGAAATTCAATATTTAATAAGTGTAGGTTTACACCCTTGGTTTGCCTCTAAAATGGAAGAAAAAAACTGGGTTCAAACCCTACAAAATAGTAGTAAAATTAAAGGTTGTGCGGCCATAGGAGAAATTGGATTAGACGAAAATTATCCCAACATGCAACAGCAAATTAAGGCATTTCACATTCAGGTTGAATGGGCACAAGAGCAAAAAATGCCCATCCTAATTCACCAAGTTAAGGCCCTATCGGAAATGCAGTTGATTTTAAAAAATTTTACACAACCAATCGTTCTGCATGGGTATAATGGTGCCATAGAAAAATGGAAACAACTCAATTTTTACAACAACACTTTTGCTTCTTTTGGAAAAACCATTTTTAATCCCAGCAAAAAATTAATCCATTGTATCCAAAATATCCCTTTAAACAGGGTATTTTTGGAAACAGACCAAAGCAACATTAGCATACAAAAAATATATGAGCAATTTGCTTTAATACGGTCTGAACCTATAGCGCTTATCAGCAATCAAATGCAACTAAACTTTGAAAGTGTTTTTGGTAAACAAAAATTCAAATAATGCAGAATGGATTAGCTATAAAGGAAGGCTGAGCAAGGATTAATTCCAGAGAAAATCTTCAGGAGCATTGGCCAAATAGGCAAAATCTGGACCCATATTTTTAACGGCCATAGGCCAAATTTCCTCCAAATCATCACACAGTACAATGGCAGAATCTAGCTTACTTAACCACCAAGCTTTCTGCTCAATTTCATCCGATAGTTGTCCAACGCCCCAACCACTGTATCCAATAAAAAATTTAAAATCAGACATGCTGGCCTTTCCTTCGGCTAATAACTTGTTGATGGCTTCTAGTTCACCACCCCAAAAAAGCCCAGCTCCTATAGGAAATGAATGTGGTATTTGGTTGCCACAAGTATGAATAAAATGCAATGAATTTTCTTCTACAGGCCCGCCATAAAAAATAGGAAAATTTACATCTAATAAACCTGGAATTACTTCATCAGTGCGGTAAGCCAACAATCGGTTCAGCACAAAACCGATGCTACCTTCATCCTCATGTTCGCATAATAAAATAACAGTTTTGCGAAAGTTTGGATCAGCCAAGAACGGCTCGCTGATAAGGAGTTGACCGCTGCCGGGAGTAAAATCATATTGCTTGTGCCAGATTTTCATTTTAAAGCAATAACGATAAAATTATATATGGATTATCTACAAGTTATTCACTTCAAAAATTGCCAATAAAAAAACAAAGAAATACCTAAAGATTGATACTTTTGTACAACATAATATTGAACCAAATGTTAAGCAACGAAGCCATAGCCGCCATTAGAAAAGATTATACCTTAAAAGAATTCGACGAAACGCATATTTTACCTCATCCCATAGAACAATTTAAACATTGGTTTAAGGAGGCAATTGATGCAGAAGTAAACGAACCCAATGCCATGTGTTTAGCAACCATAAAGCATGATAGTAAGCCCAGCAGTAGAATTGTATTGTTGAAAGGCATAGATGAAAAAGGTTTTGTGTTTTACACCAATTACGATAGCAATAAAGGCAAACAATTACAGGCAAATGCTTTTGCTTCTCTCCTATTTTTTTGGCCCGAATTACAAAGGCAAGTGCGCATAGAAGGAGAAGTAAAAAAAATATCTGAACTTGAATCTGATGCCTATTTCGCATCTAGACCCACAGAAAGTCAGATTGGCGCCCATGCCTCCCCACAAAGTCAGCCCATACCAAGCCGACAATTATTAGAAGAAAATTACGATAAATTTAAGGCTCTTTTTGAAAGTACGCCACTCATTAGACCCATTCATTGGGGTGGATATATTCTTGAACCACAAAATATTGAGTTTTGGCAAGGAAGGGCAAGTAGGTTGCACGACCGTTTTTTATTTTCTAAAACCCTTACCTTAGATTGGACTTACACACGCCTCGCGCCTTAATTTAATCGTACTGTATTGGATTGATTTTTTGGAATTTCAATAAATAAAATTAAATTGCTGCATAACTCTCCATTATGATAACAATAATATTAGCTACGATAAGCTCCTTTTTAGCCTCCATATTTGCTATCCCATCTATTATTACGGTAGCTAAATTAAAGAACCTTTACGACAAGCCAGAGGAGCGTAAAATTCACACCTTAAAGATTCCTCGTTTAGGTGGAATGGCCATTTTTGTTTCCTTCACATTCTCTATTTTATTATTTGGTGATTTTAATACGATTGTAGGAGCAAAATACATTGGAGCGGCATTAATTATGCTGTTTTTTAGTGGCCTAAAGGACGACATTATCATTTTATCTCCCCTTAAAAAATTATACACTCAATTGTTAGCTGCCGGTTTAGTTACAAGCTTTACAGATATTAGAATAAATGATTTTCACGGTGTATTTGGCGTTCATGAAATACCCTTCATTGCTAGCATAGCACTGTCTATGTTTATGATAATTGTTATAACCAATTCTGTCAATTTAATAGATGGTGTAGATGGTTTAGCAGGAAGTTTATCATTGATAATAAGCCTTACTTTTTCCTATTTATTTTATCAGCAAGGAGAGCTAGAGTGGACCTTAATAACCTTAGCATTGAGCGGCTCTATTATGGGATTTTTATTCTTCAATTTTAGTCCGGCAAAAATCTTTATGGGCGATGCAGGGTCTTTAACAGTGGGCTTTTTATTATCCTTATTTGCCATACATTACATAGAATCTAATTCGCCTATGAGCAGTATTGGTAGTCATATTCGCTCTGCGCCAGGCATTGCTTTAGCCATACTTATAGTGCCATTATATGATACTTTGCGCGTTTTTATATTGCGTGCTATTAACAAAACATCCCCGTTTAAAGCAGATAAAAATCACCTACACCATTGGTTAATTAAAAACGGGCAAAGTCATGGTCAGGTAACCCTCATTTTAAGCATAGTAAACCTTGTATTTATATTTATTGCCATGGCATTAAAAGACAATGCAGCTTATATTGTTATGCTTGTAATTGGTTCATTGGCGCTTATTGTGGGTCAATTACCTATTTATTTTTACCGCCATAAAATATCAGATATTGAGGCTGATGAAGATGTGCAAGAGCAAATTGAACAAAGTTTATATCCAGAATATAAACAAGAAAAGAAATCTTAAGTTAGCTCTTCTTTAAAAAATTGAAGCATTTGTTGAAAGGCTTTAGCACGGTGACTCAATTGGTTTTTTTCAAGTAAGCTCATTTGCGCTAAAGTTCTGTCTGAACCTAAAGGCACAAATATGGGATCATACCCAAATCCTTCAGTACCCTTAGCCTCTTGAGCAATATACCCCTTTAGTTCTCCTTTAAATTGATAGGATTTGCCATTAAATATTAAATGAATAATGGTAACAAAACTGGCTGTTCTATTGGTATGGTTTTGCAATTCAAACAATAGTTTTTGATTATTCAAATTAGCATCCCGCTCTGGACCTGCATATCTCGCGGTATATACGCCCGGTTTCCCATCCAAAGCATCCACCATTAAACCGGTATCATCTGCAAAGCAATCCAATTGTGTTACACCAAATACCGCATTCGCCTTGATGGCTGCATTTTCTTCTAGGGTATCCCCTGATTCTATAATTTCTTCAAAAAATCCAATGTCGTGCAAAGAAGCTATTTGAAACAAGCCATTAAAAATAGCAGCAATTTCTTTGGTTTTATGTGCGTTGTGCGAAGCAAAAATGAGTTTGTGCATGGCCCTTAATTAAAAAACATACGTTGCAAGGCAGCCCAAAGTTTAGCTTTGGATGGCGCATCTGTTAAATAAGCAGACAAGGTATTTGCTTGAAGCAATTCTGCACCATTCAAATACACTTGTTTATGTATTTCAATAGGTGCTTGTTGAGACTTCATCCAAGCTTGGCAACCCCAAACTATAACCTGATTGGGTTCAAAATACTCCCAAATTCTTTCTAAACTTGCTTGTGGAAACTTTTGAATATTTACCACCCAGGCATCGTTCATTGTTTTCCTAAGCCCCTTATCTACAATTGTTTGAAGCAATTGCATTTCAGTTTCAGGCAAAAAATCTGCCTGGGCGCTATCCACAATTAACAAAAGTTTTTGCAGGCCAGAACCCAAAGGCTGGTATTCTATAGAAAAATCTCTTTCTTTGACCACGAAAATTTCGTTGAATAGTGGAAGGATAAAATCGTCGGCTATTTGTAAATCATTATTCATATACCATGGCAATTTCAATAAAAATTAGCAAAACAACACAATCAAGAATTCATTTATGTGATTTTGAAAACATTGAATTTGGAAAAATATTCTCAGACCACATGTTTCGGGTAGATTATACAGATGGAAAATGGCAAAATCCAGAAATTATTCCATACGGTCCTATTAGTATTGCTCCGTCTTTATCAGCTATTCACTATGGCCAATCCATTTTTGAAGGAATGAAAGCTTTTAAAAATGATGCTGGCGGGGCTTTGCTATTTAGACCAAGAGATAATGCCCGCAGGTTAAATGTTTCTGCTAGGCGCATGGGTATGCCAGAAATACCAGAAGAATTATACATGGCTGGACTCACGCAGTTGGTTCAGCTTGATAAAGATTGGATACCTACCAAAGAAGGAAGTGCTTTGTATTTGAGGCCTTTTATGTTTGCTACTGATGATTTTGTGGGGGTTAGACCTAGTGTTAACTATAGCTTTATGATATTTTGTTGCCCTGTAAACAGCTATTACCCAAAACCAATTAAGGTAAAAATTGAAGAAAAATATGTAAGGGCCAGCAGCGGAATGGCAGGCTTTGCTAAGGCAGCTGGTAATTATGGAATAAGTATGCTTCCATCGTATGAGGCAAAAAAAGAAGGCTACGACCAAATTATATGGACAGATGGAAACAGCCACGAATACGTGGAAGAATCTGGAACTACGAATTTATTTTTTGTTGTAAATGACCAATTGGTTTTAACACCAAAGTTGGATGGAAATATTTTAGCAGGTATTACCCGCGATACCTGCATACAATTATTAAAAGAAAAAGGCTATCAGGTAGAAGAGCGTAAAATTGGTGTTCAAGAAATAATAGACTGGTGCAAAGCTGGTGAACTAACCGATTGTTTTGGTACAGGTACGGCGGCCATTATAGCCAAGATTGCGGCCATTGGATACCAAGGCAACGATTACGAATTGCCAGAGGCCGAACAAAGGGTTGTTTCAAATTATTTATACAACACTATATACGGCATTCAAACAGGAAAGATAAAAGAATCACATGATTGGAGTATGCCCCTCTAATTAAGCTCTTTTAGCACGCTCCCAGTTGGCACTTTGTTTTCCACGCAAAAAGCGAACGAAACCCAAGTACATGCACAAATTCATGATAAAAAAGTAATAGGGTACAAATAGTATTTTAACCTTTATTTGTTTGTTATTGAGGTACCAACCTAATAAAGCCATTGCATAGAATACAATTTGGCCTATCATTATAAAGCTATACAAACCACCTTCTTGCCAACACAAGAACATATTACTTAAAAATATAAGTAGCAAAGAAAGCGGTGCTAATGTCCAGCGTAATACCCGGTGAGAGATAAATAAGAAACTTACCCTAAAATTTCCAATGAGGTTAAATGCTTGCGGCAATCGTCCCATACTTTGAAAAGCACCGGCCGCAATTCTTACTTTTCTTTTTAACTCCTCCCCTACATTGGCACTTGCTGTTTCTGATGCCCATGCATTTTTCTCGTATACCACTCGGTATCCATCATTGTCAATTTGCATACTTTGCATTAAATCGTATAGTAAGCTATCTTTAGGTAACTCTTTATATAAAGAAGTTCTATAACTCATTAACTCCCCAGCAGCACCAACAATGGTATAAAAATCTGAATCGAGTTGCTTTAAAAAGCTTTCATATTTCCAATAAATGCCTTCACCAGCCCCACTGGCATTTTCTTTCTCTTTGGTTATAATTCTCTTTTCACCAGTAACTGCGCCCACTTGTGGATTAGCATAGTGTTTTACCATTTCTTTAATGGCATCTGGATTTAAATCTGTGTTGGCATCACAAAAAACCACGATAGGAGCTTTAACATAAGCCATAGCGCGGTTCATGGCGGCAGCTTTTCCATTTCTAGCAGGCTCGTGTAAGGCTAAAACTTGCGGGTATTTTTGAATACGCTGATGGGTATCATCTGTAGAACCATCACTAATAAAAATTAGCTGTAATTTTTCTTTTGGATAATTAAGCGCCAAGCTATTCATTATCTTCTCTTCAATGTAATCTGCTTCATTAAAACACGGAACTACCAAAGTTACTTCTGGCAAATAATTAGCATCATACGTTGGTTCAGACCGAAATAAATTTTTTATTTTAACCATAAAAAGCAGTAGGATTCCATAACCTAAGTAGCTATAAAAAACCACGCCAATACCTGTCCAGAAAAGAATTGCTACGCTATTCATTATTTCCCAATTTTTGTCCAAGATGTATAAAACCCGCAGGTTAAGTGCCTAGGTAAATAATCAACGAGGGCGCAATCTAGTTTTTGCAAAAACTTAAATCTGCGGGTGAGTAGTGAAAAGGGGAAAATTCTCTCTAAAAAATCTGCATTTTGGTAATCTAATGCTTTAAATCCAACACCTGTTAAGAGGCGATTAAAACCACCCACACTAAAAAACTGAACATGCGTTAAATCTTCGTTAGAAGACTGCAAGGTTTTGGCATTGTATCCAAGCAAACGCTTAAAGGCAACAATTGGCTTATCTAAGCCCTTTCTGGCTAAAAACTGCATTGGACGCGTAATAAGAAGTTCGCGCGGGCCATAGCCATTAGGTACTGTGGCCACAAAAACACCACCCGGTTTTAAGATACGGTATATGCTTTCAGAAAGCTCGTATGGTTTGGTAAGGTGTTCTAAAACCTCACTGCAAACTACTGCATCAAAAGCGTCTTCAAGGGCAAAAGAATTGGCATCTAATACTTGAAATGAAACATTAGAAAAAGTATTTCTACTGCTTGCCATATCAATACTTTTCTGGTCTATATCTACTCCAATTACTTCAAAGCCTAGAGAGCCTAAGGCCAAGCTAATGTTTCCGTTTCCACAACCAATATCAAGTACTTTTGCGGTTGGGTAATTTAAACCTTTGATGGATTTAACAATAAAATTAAGACGTTTAATGTCTTCAATATCTGAGTAGGTAGTGAACTTAACGTAATCTTGATTTTTCATATTAAGTGAATTTATTTCTTATTGAATAATTGATTGATAAATAGCCAAAGTATCTAGGGCATTTTGTTTCCAGGAAAAAGAATCACCCCGAAGTTTTCCCTTATTTCTGAGGGTACTTTGCAAGGTAGGGTTATTCCATAAATCAAAGATAGCATTTGCTATTGAATTTGGATTAAATGGATCACAAATAAGTGCTGCATCATCAACAATCTCCGGCATTGAACTGGTATTAGAAGTAATAACAGGCACTTCACATCGCATGGCTTCTACTAAAGGAATTCCAAAACTTTCTCTAAGCGAAGGGTATAAAAACAGGGTAGCCTGACTATAAATTGCGGGCAATTCTTGATTGGGTACATAACCCGTAAAAGTAATTTCATCCACTATACTTGGGTCGCCAATCTCTTGAGCCAAATTTTGCAAATAGCCTCTATTAATATCTAGCATCAAAAGCTTGCAAGGTAATTTTCCCGAAGCTTTTAAAATGCTGAGGGCTTGTAAAACGCCCTTTACATTTTTTTTAGGATCGGTATTACCTAAAAAGAAAATGAACGAATCGGGCAAGTTAAATTTTGCTTTAGCATTGGCTAAAATTTGCGGATCTGTAATGCGCGTAAAATGTTTGGCAGCGGCATTATAAACGGTTTGAACCAACTCTTTTTTAAATCCAAAATACTCAATAATTCGTTGGTTTTCGAAATGCGAAACTGTTAAAATTTTACGTGCTTTTTTAGCTATGATAGGCACGTTCCATTTGCGGTAAATATTGCCAAACTTTTGGTAGGCTGTACCTTGCGATAAACTAATTTTTTCGAGGTAAATAATATCATGCAAGGTTAACACCAAAGGCACTGATAAAAATATGGGCGCGGTATTACTGGTGCAATGCAATAAATCTACTTTATATTTATTAACTGCTTTTGGCAAATACCATTGCTCCCAAATAGGGTAAGGAGACTTAGGTAGCAAAACAATTTGAATACCATTCCCCTCTTGTAAACAGGCCATGTCTTCATCTGGCTGAGCAAACACAATAAATTGATGTGTTGTGTTAGCTGCTTGTAAAGCCCTAATGAGCTCCAAAGCCACCATGTCCATCCCATGCTTTTTCTTCCTAAATATACGCTGTGCCTCTATGCCAATTCTCATCTAATTATGGGTTTTGTTTGATGGTAGAAGAATGTTCTGTGTGAATAAATTTATCGGCGCCGCCCTTACTTTTAACCATGGCCAAAATCATTAATCCAAAAGCTTGAGGCAATCTTAATGCGGCATTTACAGTGCTCATGGTATAAAACGAAGTAGGAATAGCAATGATATACGAGAAACTACAAATGGCAAATAAGGTTACAAAATACCAGCCCAATTGGGTAAAAGGGATAAATAATATTACACAAGAGAAAAACGACAATCCAATGAGCAGAATACGTGGCAGGATAATTCTTTGCAAGGCTTTATCGAAAAAATCAAAGTTACCATGACGTAGAAGGTTGTAAACCCCTTTACGTAAAACAGAATGAAAATCAAAAAACTGAGAGGCAATCCACCTTCTGCGCTGAGAAGAAAAAACCTTGGCAGTTTGAACTTTCTCGTCAAAAACCAAAGCATCATTTTCAAAATGCACCTTGATTTTTTCTTTAACCATTGAGAATTCGAGTTCTTTATCTTCAACAGCCGATTCAATTTCACTCATTAAAGCCTTGTATATTTCGTATTTCATGGCCTGACCCGAACCAGACAAGGCAGAAGTTACACCTAAAGCAACATGACCTTTTCTAAAAATATGGTTATTTATCTCTTCGCTTAATCCATCTAAAATAGCAAAAGGAGTATCTAAATTTTTGGCAGTTCTATGACCTTGTACAATAACTTCATCGTTTTGTAAACGTGCATTTATTTTAGCCAAAAAATCATTCTCCATTACGTTATCTACATCCAAAACCAAACAATAATCGTAGGTATTTTCTGGCAATATAGCCAAGGCCGTATTTAATGATTTGGCTTTGGTACTTTCTTCAAACTTAACTTCAATGAGGTTAATGGGCATTACTAATAATTCGCCCATGGTAAGTTGTTTTAAAGAATCGGCAATTACTATTACATCAAACTTATCACGCGGATAATTTTGGTTCAGGCTATGCCCAACTGTATTTAAAATTACCTCATCATGTTTGTAAGCAGGAATAAGAATAGCAAATTTGTTGTATTTAGTAATGGCAATTTTAGAGAAATCTGTTTTCTTATAAAACAAACCTGCAACGCTATAAATAAATACATACGCCACATTAAATGTTATGTAGAATAACAGGGTAACTTCTAAAACTAATACAATATTTTGGATAAGACTCATAGGGCTTCTTTTTATTTTGAATCTTTTTTTGTGCCCACCTGATGAGGTGTATGGATAAACTTTTTATCAGCTCCACGCAACTTAAAAATATTCAAAAACATTAACATAAAACTGTAGGGCAAACTCATTAAAGCTTTTAATGAATCTTTATTATAATACATCTTAGGTACAGCAATCATGAGCGCCAAGATTTGGATAGCAAAAAGTGCTATAAAACATCGTCCCCAAGCCGCATCAATAAACCAAATACCACATACAAAAAACGATAAACCTAAGTTTATTAAACGCGGCAATAAAAGCAATTGTAATGATTTATCGAGGTAATCTAAATTAAAAGTTAAAATAGAACGAAGGATGCCCGAAAAAGCATATTTACGCATAAAAGTAAGTTGCGCCGACATCCAACGTTTTCTTTGGTTTTGGAACACCTCGGGGAGTTGAACTTTTTCGTCGTACACTAAAATTTCGTGGGCATAGTCTATTTTTACGCCTTGCGAAATGATGAGTACTTCCATTTGTTTATCAAATCCACCCACGGCGGTAATGTTTTGCATAATGGACTTAAAGAATTCAAATTGTACCGCTTTGCCTGAACCAATAAGCGCGGCAGATAATCCAGCTACTTTGTGTCCTTTTCTAAAAATATGATTGTTAATTTCTTCACTAGCTCCATCTAACACAGAGAATTTGGTCTCGCTATTTTTTGCCAAACGATGTGCTTGTAATACCAACTGACCTTTGGCCAATGCCGAATTTATTTTTTCTAAGAATAAAGGTTCAATAATATTATCAATATCTAGAACAACCGCATAATCGTATTCTTTGTTACCAACAACAGCTAAGGCAGCATTAAGGGATTTGCCTTTGGT
>JAUYMZ010000042.1 GCA_030699355.1 Bacteroidota bacterium
AACTACGATGCCCAAATAGGCCGTTGGTTACAACCCGACCCCTTAATGCAGCATCCCTCACCGTATTTGGCCATGAGTAATAATCCGGTTTCGTTTACGGATCCGTTGGGGTTGTGGGATGGAAATCCAATTTTAGATAGAAATGGATATCCAATTTCAGGTTTGTTTTCTACTGATGGCGCATATTACCAAGTTGATTGGTCGTTAACTGTTAGTAATGGACACAATGTGGGCAGCACTGCATTTTATGTAAGTGAGATGGATGAGTATAATTACAAAATAAAAAGCTTAAATAAATATTTCTCTCCATTGTACGACAAATATTACCATACCATGTATGCCAATGGCAACTTACGCCGCAACGGCGAAGCATATGGAGAAGTAGCAGCAAGATATTTTGACAATCAACTTGCGTGGGGGATGAGTTTGAAGGAGGGAGCTCAAAGTGGCGGGGGTAGCTGGTTATCTGCTGCAAGTGGTGGTTTGGCTGTCGGAGAATTAGCAAGGCAAGGGAAGATGTATGAGCAGTTTGGTAAAGGTGGCTATTATGTAGAAAAAGCATTAGAGCAAGGTAAATATATACATAAAGGTGAAGTTTATTGGCAAGGTAAATACAAAGGTGTTACCAATGCAATGAAAGAAAGTATAGAGGGAGCTAAGTTTGCAAAAAATTTAGGAAGGGGAATGACAGGTGTAGGAATAGCAATTTCTGGTTATCAACTTTTGAGTAGTAAAGGGACTGGGGTAGATTATGCCAGGTTTACTGGGTCGCTAATAATAACTAGCACGGCTGCTATTCCAATTGCTGGTCCTTTTATCTCTATTGGACTGGGTCTTGCAGATAGCTTTGGAACTTTTGATCCTATCTATAACTATTTTGGAAAATAAATTATGGATTTCGTTTTTGTTATAATAGGATTAAGCACTGTTTGGCTTTTTATGTTTAAAATTGAGTGGTTATTTCATTTCAAATCATTTCTTATAAATATTATTTATAATATTTTCCTCTCAGGTGCTTCATTTTTTTTAATTTTTTATAGAATGGGTAATACCGCAATGGTGTTATCTCTTTGGATTCCTTTATTATCTTCGCTTGTTTTTTATTTACTATACTTTGGATTCAAAAGAATTTATAAGAGAGATCCAGAAAATACTTTTTGGGTATTTTCTGGAAAACCAATACAAGATATTGTGTTTACTTTTTTATTTTGGTTTTTAGGTGTCGGGGTACCCTTTATATTAATAAAAGTTTGTGTGAATTTATATTCTGTTTAAAATAAATCAATATGCATTGACTAGGTTTTATTATTGAATTTCATCAAACTAATTTTTAAAATCGGCTAACTTAAATCCAAGTGAAGGTGCTAT
>JAUYMZ010000043.1 GCA_030699355.1 Bacteroidota bacterium
AGTTGGCAGATTTAATGATGACAGCTGGCAAAGAAGTAGAACACCCTATTGCCCGATTGGCCCAGTTAGCTCGCGCCATTGGAATACACCTTATTTTGGCTACTCAGCGCCCTAGTGTAAACATTATTACAGGAACCATTAAAGCCAATTTCCCGGCACGTGTAGCGTTTAGGGTTTCCCAAAAAATAGACTCACGAACCATTTTGGATGCCAATGGTGCCGATCAATTGATAGGAAAAGGAGACATGTTGTTTAGCAATGGTAATGATTTAATTAGGTTACAATGCGCTTTTGTGGATACACCCGAGGTAGAAAAAATAACAGAATTTATCGGAAGTCAGCAAGGAAGAGAACCTTATGAATTGCCTTTGGTTCAAACCGAAAATGAAGACATGGGACCAAGCGAAGGTTTCGACCACGACAACCGAGATAGCCTATTTGAGGAAGCTGCAAGACTGATTGTAATCCACCAACAAGGTTCTACCTCTCTTATTCAAAGAAGATTAAATTTAGGATATAACCGCGCCGGAAGATTAATAGACCAGCTAGAAAAAGCTGGAATTGTTGGTCCGTTTAAAGGAAGTAAAGCCCGCGAAGTATTGTGTAAAACAGATATGGAGTTAGAAGAAGTACTTAAAAATTTACGATAAAAAGAATTTGGCATAAAATATGACTTTAATCCTTTAATGAAATTTTACATCTTACTTTCAACTTTTATTTAAATCTTTGCATTGTGAAAAAAATATTTTTATTCAGCCTAAGCCTATTATTTATTATTACTGTTCAAGCCCAAAAAACTAAAGTTAATGAGGCAGAAAAATTAATGGAACGAATTAGCAAAAGATACAAGGAATTTAAAAGTATTAAAGCCGACTTTGTTTATACCATTGAAAATAAACAAGAAAAAAATCAGGTAAAACAAGTTGGCCAAATATTAATAAAGGGCAATAAATTTTCTTTAGACATTGCCAATCAATTAATTATTTGTGATAATAAAACCATCTGGACATATAGCAGAGAGGTAAATGAGGTGCAAGTAAATGATTATTCTCCCAAAGAAGGAGCCATTAGGATGGACGATATTTTTACGATGTATGGAAAAGGCTTTTTGTACAAAACACTAGAAACTAAAAAGGAAGGCAATAAAGAAATTGTGTATATGGAGCTTACACCCAAAGACAAAAAGAAGAAATTTTTTAAACTTAAAGTTACAGTAGATAAAACCAACCAAACGGTATTAAGCACCCAAGTTTTTGAGAAAAACGGGAGTATTCACACCTATAGCGTAACCAATCAAGTTCCTAATTTAAAATTTGAAGACAAGAAATTTGTGTTCGACCCAAAAAAGTATCCAGGGGTAGAAATTATAGATTTACGTTAAAATCCGCCGCCTACATCAAGTTTTACGGGCGATTTAGGTTCTTTTGGTGTGTCTAACACACTTCCTTTTATTATCAATTGAACACTACCATTAGCAGAATTAGATTGAACTGTTATGCCTTTTGAGAAGACGCCGCGGTAAGTTCCTGCATTGTAAATGGCCTTAATTTTTGCTTTTTCGCCTGGCATTATAGGTTCTCTTGGCCATTCGGGAGTAGTGCAACCACAGGCAGGTTGAACATTACTTAACACCAAGGGTACTTTACCCTTATTGGTAAAAACAAACTCATGAGAAGAGGGCTTGCCATCATATATTTTTCCAAAATCGTGTTCCAACGATTCAAACTCAATGATGGCTTTTGGTTCAGAATTATTTTGGGCTGAACCCAAACAATAACTCAATAAAAACATAGAAATAAAAAGTACTTTTTTCATGATATATAAATAAAAAAACCTGCACAAATATACTTTATGCAGGTTTTAAAATGAATGTTTTTTTACTTGTTTTCAGCTGGTTTTACATCCCCTTTAAGGTATAAAATAACAGTTGAATTTTTAGCATTACTAACCACGGTTACACTCTTGGTAAATGGGCCAGGTGATGCGGCATTGTAAGTAGCTTTGATAGTACCTGTTTTACCTGGTTTAATAGGCTCTTTTGTCCATTCTGGTGTAGTACAACCACAGCTGGCTGCTGCATTGGTAACAATTAAAGGAGTTTTACCGGTATTTTTAAAAACGAACTCGTAGGTAGCTGGAACTCCTTGAGGAATATTTCCGAAATCATGTGTTTCTTTATCGAATTTGATTTCTGCAACTTTTCCATCGGTTGCGCCAGGTTGTACATCTGGAGTTTGTGCACTAACAGTTAACAAACCTCCAAAAGCAATCATTGCTGTTAAAATAAATTTTTTCATATTGATTATAGTTTTTTTTACATGGACAATCTAACAATATCCGTTCCAAAAATACTTTAGTTAAAGCGCAATAACAATAATCACCCCTTAATTTTTTATTAAATATAGGATTTTCTATTAAAGGTCTGGGATAGTATAAAAAAAGCGGGCCAATTCAGAATGAATCGGCCCGCTTATAGTCAATCAAATACCTTTAAAGAAACTACTCTTTAATTAATTTGCGGGTAAGGACATTTTCTCCTTTGGCAACTTTAATTACATAAATACCAGTAGCTAATTTATTTAAAGCAGGTACATTAATACCAGCCTCTCCGGCAACTTGGTTAAAGCTTCCTTTATAAACTACTTTTCCGTAAAGGTCTAAAATTTCAACCTGTACCGCTGCATTTTCTGAAACGGTAAATCCTAGGTTAACTTGATCTTTAAACGGATTAGGATATACAGAAATGTCTTCAGCCACTTCTGAGGTAAAATCTACCATACGAACAGGAGAATACTCAAAGCTACCATCTCTGTCTATCATTTTTAATCTGTAGTAAACATGCTTGCCATCAAAAATCTGTGCAGCATTTTTGTCATCAAATTGGTAAGCTAATGGCTTGCTAGAATTTCCAGCTGCTGCCACTTCGCCAATACGTGTAAAGCGAGTACCGTCTTCTGCACGCTCCACTTCAAACACTTTACTATTGATTTCGCTAACAGTATTCCAAGCTAATAAAGCATCTTCTCCACTGCGCATAGCCTCAAATCTAGATAAAGTTACAGGTAATGGAGCCATATCAGTAGTTCCAGTAAAATCACCTAAGATATCAGAAATACCCAATACACCAAAATTATAATTAACTGAATCTACCGTTGTCATGCTTGAACCAAAATGATTCCAAGTACCTGCCGCCGTATCTGGCTTATGCGCCAATTTGATATCAGTCATAAATGGTACAGTACCCAACATGTTTGGATCAAACGTTAGAGATAAATCATACGAATACAATGAACCACCATTTGGAGTAATTCTCCAAAATACATCCATAACCTCTGCATTTGGATTGTTTCCATTATTTGTTGGATCAGCCACTTTTGCACCTGTATGGTAAGTAGCAGAGATGCTAGTTGGCAATGTACCACTAAAGCCCCACAATAAAGTGGCAACCGTATCGCCGTATGAAATCATACGCTGGGTATTACCTCCACCAATAGTTCCTGTAATGGTCATTGGTGCTGGGTTAACAGTAGGCGTAAACTCAATAGCTCCAATATCTGGCGCACCTGTGCTTACTTGTGTGCTCCTAGCCTCTCCGTTAAAGTCTCTGTTCACAAACATGGTTTGTTGAGCGCGACCATTAGCAGCCCATGCCGTAACATTATTAACAGCCGGTCTTAAATTAGTGGCAGATGTGAAAGCAATATCTGCAAACAAAGATCTGCGGTCTGTATTAAAGTTAACGGCATTTCTGAAAGTATTGTAAATCGTACCATTGGCATAGTTTAATCCATTTACAAATGCAAAATTGGCACTACCAGAATAATACAAGTTATTATCAGCCTGACTTGTTCCGCTGGTTGCAGCAAAGTTGGCATAATAGATAGCATAGCTATTGGCCGAATAAAGGATATTGTTTAACACCCTTAAGTTACTTGTAGCTACAATTTGTGGAACGGTAGGACTGGTGGTATTACCAGAAATATACAAGGCATAAGAAGTGGTAGGTGAGGTTAAACGTACTGTATTATTCATGAAGTAGGTATTTGAACCATTTACATAATAAATACCATATTGTGTGTTAGAGCTTGTCATGTTTACAACATTATTGCTAATCATAGCCAATCCAGCTTCACCATAGTAATTAACCTGTGCAGCATAAATACCGTAGTATCCGGCAGGACTTTGAATATCATTTCCTGTAACCTCTATGTTACCAGAGATGCCACTAAAGAATAATCCATAATAACCATAAGTTGAGCTTGGATTAACCTTGTTATCTCTTACTTTAGGATTATTTCTGCTCAACAAATAGATACCGGCCCAATAAGGTTGGTGAACGATATTAGAATCTATAACCAATCCATTTGAATATTGGTTAATGATATTTTGACCACCTAAGAAAACAGAGTACGAACCAAATCTAAATTCGTTTTTAACAAAAGATAAATCGGTTGCGTTATCACCATTCGGACCATAAACAACGGCATATTGATCTGCGGTACTAGTGGTGTTTATACCCTCTAGTATACAATTTCTAAAGCTGATATTGTTGGTATTTGAATTGTTAGCTGGAAACTTATTGATAGATACCACACGAGCAAAAGTAGGGTTTGTATTACGAACGGTTACATTTTCGAAGCTTACAAAACCAACACCTCTTAACCTAATAGTATAATTATCCAAGGAGGTTGCATTAGCCGAAGTAACAATAACACCTGCAGCACTATTAGAAGCCGATTTAAACATTACTCTTGCATTGGTATTAGCACCTGCAATGGTTGTAATATCTATTTGGCCAGTATAAGTGCCATTAGAGATGTTAAAAGTTACATCGCCCGTAACACCGCCGCAGGTTAGCCTGCTTACAGCATCTGCAATAGATAAGAAGTTAGTAGCACCCGAACCGCTTGGATTAATGGTGTAAACACCATTTAATGCACCACAGAAGCTAGTAACTGTAGTATCATTTAAATTTTGCAAATCGGCAACCGTATTCGGGTTACTGGTATATGCCTTCATAGAAACAAAACCACCTGTAAAGTTAAATCTTTGGTCAGAACCAGATGGCCCACTGGTAGAATCAAACACAACTGTATCAGTTGCACTTGGAGCAATTGAGCCCGTATAAGTTAAGGTTCTCACCAGGGTATCTACGGCATAACTAACATTTAAACTGGTTAGGGTGTTTAATCCAAAATTTTGAACTACTACCACCACATTAGTTAAACCGGTTTGAACTGGCTTGCTAGGGTTTAAGATAACAACGGCACCCGCATCTTCAGACGGACGAGAGAACTCGTTTACACCAGGATCTGGGGCCGTTGTATTTCTGGTTACACCATCAATATCTGTTGGTACTGTTCCTAATGGAGTACCCATACTATCAATAGCCGGACTAATCGTTCTTAGGTTAGTTGCAGAGAAGTAGGTAGGTAAATTCCAAATACTATTGGTATCGATATTAGTAATAAACGGATTCATGAAAATTCTATACGTTGGCAATGTTGGGAAAATGGTATTTACCACACGGAACGGATAAGCAGAAGGAGAATTATACACGTTATGATTAACCAACATAGTACTTGTACTCAATGCAGCAGTGTTAGTGCACCATAATACCATGGCTCCATTTGGAGAAGTGAATATATTATTTACAATTCTTGCATTGTTAGAAGTAAAGGCATTGTTGTAATTAAAATAAAGCGCACAACTCACATAAGAGGCATCGGCAGAGGTATTGTTAACCGTGTTATGAGCGATATCTGTAAACACATTTGAACCTGCATCGTAAATACCATAAGAAGTAAACGAAGCCTGGCCAATCTGAACCATATTGTTTGCAACAATATTACGGCTGCTTGATGTTCCAATATTTCCAAACATGTAAATACCGTATCCACCAGCCTGACCATACATTTGATTTCTTGTAATTCTAATACCATTATCACATTGGTAAGCATACAATGGCGAAGCAAAAGTATTTATTCCATTACCCGCATTTATAATAACATTGTTATCCATAACAACGCCATTTTGCCAATAAGCAAAAACTCCATAATAGAAAGGATTTACAAATACTGAATTTCTAATAATATTACCATTTGCTTTAGCAATTGAGTTGTTATATAAATTTACACCATAATAACCACCCACCAAAGTACAACTATCAATTAATAAGAAGTTAGCATTATTACCAGCATTATTTGGATTCATATTATTCGCACTCGAAATAATTGGAGCAAATGTGGTAAATCCTGTGGTAAGTAAAGCGGTTTTAACAGCACATTTTACTACACTGTTACTATCAGCAGCGTTGGTAAATAATATTCCGTATCCACCACCACTTATAGCAGTATTTTCTATACTCAAATCTCTAAAGTGAATATGCTTTGCACCGTTCATTAAAATGGTTGCTCTTTGTCCTGACCCATTATGCACAATTCTCGTATTAGCTGTATCAGCCCCTCTGAAAGTTATGCTATTAATAGCACTCATACCTGGCGCAACACCATTAAATGATAACGACCCATTATAAATACCAGGAGCAATATTAGCCACAATAGGACCAGCAATACCGCATAATTGAGCGGTTTGAACGAAAGCTGCTACTGAATTAAAAGTTGAATCATTGGTAGGAACAGATGGATTGATATAATAATTTCCAACCAATGGAGTACATACAGTAACATTGATGGTATCATTTACAGGGAAACTATCTGCAACACTGTTTGGATTAGAGGTCCAAGCTTTAATTCTATAAAACCCTGAATTGGTAAAGTTATAAGTTCCCAAAATCATGGCAGAGCTGTCTCCAAAACCTAAACTACCTGTCCAAATGGTAGGCGTTTGTGCGGTTCCATTTACTGTCCAATCTATGTTTGCGCTGGTTAAGGCAGAAGCTCCAAAACTTTTTACCATCACTTCTACATTTTGTACGCCTAAAGTTAGCGGACTAGTAGGTGCAATTAACCTAGTTAAACCAGCATCAGCAGCAGGAACACTAAATTCGTAAGCACCAATATCTGGTGTGGTACTTCTTAATGCACCAGTGTAATCTCTGGTAACATCTGGAGTACTAAATCCAACATTATTTAAAGAATCGTTGCCTGGCATGTAATATTCAGGATTTACGCTGAACCTAAATTGCGGATTTGCAAAAACACCTTGTTGGTCGTATGCACTGGCATTAGCTGCTCTCCAGGCTGTCCAGGTTGTTTGATTGGCAGTATAAAAACCAACATTGTTATTGGTACTACCAGCAGGAATTCTTAAATGAACGGCATTGTTATTAATGGTATAACCTGTTCCGGTTGTTGCCAAATAATATACATACTTAGCACCAGAACCACCACGATTTAATCCCCAAATATTATTTCGGATAATCAACCCTGTTGGTGTACCTGAGTTATAGTATAAATAAGTAACTCCAGTTGATGTACTTGTTGGATGATCTATATCAAAGGTATTGTTGTACATACGAATATTGACAGAACTCTGCTGATAATAACCATAAAGAATACCATTAGATTTAATATCATACATTAGGTTGTTTCTGAAAATAACTGGCCTAGTTACAGGAGTGGAAGGCGACACAAAATAATAACCAAAGAATTGATTTGTTGTGGTCTGCAACATTTGAAATGGCTGTTTAATAACATTATTATCAATAGTATCTTGTGCTAAATTTGAACCATATATTCCATAAAAAGTAGTAGGAGAAGCTTTAGTTGGCCTCCAAATGGTATTACCAGAAATGTTAGAACCAGCGGTATTTTGCATGTAAATACCATAAACAGTAAAGTCTCTTATATCATTATTCCTGATAACATTAAATGTATTTAGAGCATTTGATGTGATAGCGGGTGAATAGGTAATACCAAAATATGGACCACCTGTGCTATTACCCAAGATAGAATTATTTTGAATTAAATTATTACTTCCGTTATTACCAGTTGTAAGCATATTACCTAATGAGCCTGTTATTGCAATACCTGCAGAATTATATCCTCCAGCAACCGAACCAATATCTATGATACAATTTTGAACTGTATTAAAGTTGGCACCAGCAGTTAAAATTACTCCAATACCTTGACTTGCATTTAAACTTACTATTCTTAAATTATTGATAGAGCAATAATCAGTACCAATTAAATTCATGATGCCTAAGCTTCCTGCATTTAAATTATTAAATTGTAAGGTTGTATTATTACCATTAATGGTTAACGTATTAGTAGCACTTGAACCTGCAAATTGTCTTAAGAAAACTTGCTCGGTATAAGGACCAGTGCCTGTTGTAACATTAATAACAACCGGGCCTCCCATACCTCCTACTTCTAACAATGTGGCCACATCTGTATAATTAGTAAAAACACCAACACTTGGAGTGGCTGCACTGTTAATAGTAATTGTACCAGAAACCTCCGAGGCAGTAATGCCACTTGTTTCATCGTTGGCCGTATTTGGATCAGCCAAACCATTTGGATTGCTTACGGTAGCTACTATTCTATATAATGAGTTTGATGCCACACTTATAGAATCTAAGAAGATATTGTTACTTACCGTACCGCCGTATAAACTATCAGTAAAACTAATTGGTGTTTGTGCCACTCCGTTTAACGTCCAGTTAATGGTGGCACTGGTAATTACACCCTGACCAGCATTTCTTATTTTAACGAATACCGCTTTGTTTCCAGCAGCATAAGGAGCCACCGGCATTACAATTTGATCCATGGCAGCATCCAAAGGAATTGGACTTGCCTCCATTGCGCCAATATCCATTGGTAAAGACCTAGGTGCACCCGTTACGTCAAAAGGCACTGTGGCAATTACGTTTGCACCAGAACCATCATAAGCACCATCTTGCGGAGAGAAATTAGCCGCAGCAGCGTTTACATAGTTTGGTGAAAAAGAATTACTTTGTTGATCGAATGCAGGGAAAGCTGCTTTCCAAGCTGGTAATGTAGCGTAATCTACACCTAAATAATTAGCTAAATTATACCCAAGCGACGAGCTAAAATAAGCGTTATTATTTAAGGTTGCCCCTGTAGCAAATGACCCAGTAGAAAATATGGCATGTTTAGCTCCTGAACCACCTTTAGTAATATTTATAATATTGTTTCTAAAATCTAAAGTACTTGCAGCAGAAGTAGCTCCTGTCCAATACAACCCTTGAGTGGCATTAGCACTTGTAGAAGCTGCATAATCAAAATTAAAGGTATTGTTATAGATTCTGTGATTAAAACTAGTTAAGAAATAAAATCCAAATTGAGGTCCGTTACCTGTTAAATTATAGGCCAAGTTATTCGTAAATACACATGGTTCAGCTGTTGAACCAGAATAATTAATACCCCAAAATAAATAGGATGTTAAGGTTGTAGTTGGCGAACCACCAAATAAATTGGTTATAATGTTAGCATCAAATGTATCTAAACGAGACGCATTACTTAAATAAAATGCATACGTGGTTGTCATTGAAGTTTTGGTTGGTCTTGTAATGGTATTCCCGCGGAAAACAGTTCTATTACCCGACGACCAATTTACACCTGCATAAAAGAAGTTTTCAATTCTGTTATACAAGAATCTGTTGTTCGACCAAGTTGTACCAGCTGCTTGTGGAAAACCAACTATACCATAATACATACCAGAGGAAGTTGGATGCCCTTTGATAACATTTCTTTCGATGGTATTAAATCTACCATTGGCACCACTTGTATTTGGAGAAGTTAAACTGTTTGAGAATACTACCCCAGCGGAGTTTGCTGCAGTAGATGAAGTAACCGCAGAAATATCTATAACTGACCTACGAATTACATTTGAATCTGCATTTTGGAAAAAGTGAACACCCCAACCAAAACTTGCATTGGTAGTTCTAATATTTAAACTATCTATTATAATATGCTTTGCGCCTTGTAAACGAACAACTGCAATATCATTTGCATTACAATTAAATTGCAAAGTTGCTCCTCCTCCAAAAAAAGTAATGGTGTTAGTAGCAGAGGCACCTGGAATAGAAGGAATAATTAAATTTTCGTTATAGATACCTGGTGTAACATTTATTTCTACTGCCCCTGAAACACCACATGAAATTAAAGCCGAATCGGCAGCACCAAAGGTTGGAAAATTGTTGGTGGCAGTACCTGTTGGATTAATGGTGTAGGTTCCTGATAATGGAGCAGAACAATAAGTAACCAATGTTCTACAAATGGTATCATTGGCAGGTGTATTGTTTCCTAAAAAATTGGGATTATCTGTCCAAGCTCTAATATTAAAAGTACCTGTGCTAGGCAAGGCTACTTGGGTTGTAAAAGTAGCGGTATAAGTTGCTCCTGGAGCAATTGAAAGTGAACTCAACGATTGGAATACAGGCGTATTATTATCTAATTGATAATATACATCTACACTAGAAATAGTGGTGGTAGAAATATTGGTAAAGTTGAACGCAACTGTATTGTTACCCACAAGCGGTGAGGCTGGTGAGGTTATTCTACCCGACATTAAATCTGGAGTAGTAGCTGGAACCAATAAAGTATAATCTTCAAATTCTGCAGAATAAGTTAATGGACCGCATGGTTGAGGAATTAAACCTTGTCCATCACTAGCTACACGAATACGGTAAACACCAGCTGTAAGTGTAGTTGGTAATATAAAGCTACCATTTACATCCGTATTTACCACTGTTAAATTTGGAGAAGTAAATACTAATTCTGGAGCTGTAGTTGCAAATGTTCCGTTATTATCATAATCAAGATAAATCCTAAAAATGGTTTGGTTACTATTACCTCCACGCACAGTAAAGTAAACCGAATCACCAGCAGCAGCCCTCACTATTTGATTGGTATAATCAAAATAGATTTGTGTACCCTGACCTGCGGTGGTAATGTTGTTTATCTGCGCCGGCAAAGCTGAAGTTCCCAAGCTAACACGCTGGATACCCATTCCATAATTTGCATTGTTGGCTGCTGTAATGGCAGTACAATAATTTGGAGTGTTGTAACATTGTGAAAAAGATGGCTGTATAAAATACATCATCATAAACACCAATAAAACCGATGATTTCAGGAGTCTAAAATTCCACCCAACAGCCTTGCGCGTGGATGATTTTAAACTTCTACTAGCATGCTGATTTGCCGCTCGAAAAGACTCATTTTGTAGAAACTTTCTCATAGTATTTGTTTTGTTTTTAAATGATAATAAAATAAAAAAATTACGCTTAACCATAATTTTTCGTAATTCAAATAATAAAATTAAATCATAAAATGCAAGTAAAAAAAATAAAGCCCCGCCTTTATTGGGCGGGGCTTATAAATTTTAAGAAAAAATTAAGTAAAAAGATTAGCCCAAAACTTGTTTTAAGTCTTGTAGAATATCTTCTACATCTTCTACCCCAACACTTAAACGTAATAGATTATCAACTACACCTGCTTTCTCTCTTTCCTCTTTAGGAATAGAAGCATGTGTCATTGTAGCTGGGTGATTAATTAAACTTTCTACACCCCCTAAACTTTCTGCTAAAGTAAAAACTTTAAAAGCAGAAGCTATTTCGAAAGTTTTATGCAAATCCGCATTTTTTAATACGATTGATATCATTCCTCCAAAATCACGCATTTGCTTTTTAGCCACCTCATGGTTTGGATGATCGGTAAAACCTGGCCAATAAACTTTCTCTATAGCAGGATGATTTTTCAAAAAATGGGCAACCTCTCTTCCATTTTCACAATGTGCTTTCATGCGTAAATGCAATGTTTTTAAACCACGCAATACCAAAAAACTATCCATTGGGCCAGGTGTTGCCCCGCACGAATTATGAATAAAAGCCAATCGTTCGTACAAAGAATCATCACTGGTTAATAAGGCTCCCATTACCACATCACTATGGCCACCCAAATATTTGGTAACACTATGCATAACAATATCGGCTCCTAAATCTAGTGGGTTTTGAAGGTAAGGTGAAGCAAAAGTATTGTCTACGGCAAATGTTATGTGGTGGGCTTTTGCAATAGTGGCGCAAGCTGCAATATCCACAATTTGCATGGTAGGATTGGTAGGGGTTTCCACCCACAATAATTTTGTATTTTGATTGATATACGCAAGGATATTTTCAGCCTTGCTTAAATCTATAAAATGAAACTTTATCCCATAATTTGCAAAAACTTTGGTAAACATGCGATAGGTTCCACCATACAAATCGTTTCCTGTAATTACTTCGTCGCCCGGTTTTAACATTTTAACAACGGCATCTGTTGCTCCCATTCCACTGCTAAAACACAAACCAAATTTAGCATTTTCTAAAGACGCTAAACAGTTTTCCAAGGCAGTACGTGTTGGGTTCTTTCCACGTGCATAGGCGTACCCTTTGTGTTTACCCGGACTTTCTTGCCAGTAGGTGCTTGTTTGGTATATGGGTGTCATTACAGCACCAGTGGTAGGGTCGGGTTCCTGCCCTGCGTGAATGGCCCTTGTGCCAAATTTAAATTCTTGGTTATTCATTCTTTATTTTATTTGGTTGCGAATTTAGTGTTCAAAACTTAAAATGAATAGCATTCAAAGATTAATACTTAAATACATGGAAAAAATTTGCATTTATAAGGAATAAACTTATTTTTCCTCCTTAATTGAACACCAAAATGGCTACACAATTTATAAGCAAAATGAATAAAACAGAAGCTGGATTTCACATTCTCATGATGTTAAGTCTAGTAGATGGAAGCATACAAAGTTCTGAAACCTCTGTAATTTTAGAATTTTTAGAAGAAAATTTTAGTGAACCAATAGAGATTATCAAAGAACAAGCTTTTATTAGAGCTTGCCCCGAAGAAGAGAGATTTCAACACTTTACAGAATCGGCTCAGCAATTTTATAAAATCTCAAGTTCAGAAGATAGAGATAAATTTATTGCCTTTGCCATGCAAGTAGTAATGGCCGACAAAAAAATGGAGCAAGCAGAAAATGCTTACATCAATGCATTATACGATTGCTGGGGATTAGATTAATCTCTATTCCCCCCTTTTATAGCTTTATCTTTAATCATTTTTAATGCCTTTAAATCTTTGGCATTGCATTTACAGTTGGCAGGACTACTATTGGCAAAATACATTAATTCACTATTAGCAGCACTAACTACCAATTTATTGCAGAACTTTTCGTCTTTAGAATAATAGAAGTAGGCAAATCCATTGTCTTGCCATTTAATTACCTTTTGTATTTCTTCCACATCCACCTCTTCAGCATCGCCATCATAAAGGGTCATGGCATCTTCTTTACCTTTTAAATCTAACTGCTTTTCTTCAATTAGCAATTTTTTATCTACAAGCTGCGATTTATCTGAAGGGTAATCACTCATCATTTTACTAGAACTTAAATCACTGCTTTTCTCCACTTGAATAGCTGCATTTAAATAATTGTTTAAAAGTTGAACAGCACGTGTTGCCTCAGCCGCCCAATCTCCTGTATCAATTTTATTGCTGCAAAAGCCGTATGCTAATAAATTATCTGGCTGAACCCTACGACTAAATTTCTTAGTTATCACAAAAGCATTCATGTCTTCTTCTGAGCTACAAACCTTCGCTTTAATTTTAGAACCTTTAGATTTACTAAAATATAAAAACGCATAATCTCCCTTTTTATAATTTGCCAACTCATTGTCTTGCGCAAATTCAAATCCGGTAAACGACCAATATCTTTCTACCGCAGCAATAATGGAAGCACTGTAGGCGCTGTCTTCAAATAACACCACAACCAATCGCGTGTCTTTAAATTTCTCTACCTCCTCCTTCTTTTTAAAATTGCCAAATTGGGCAAATGAAAAAGTATAGGCTAATAAGAATGTGCTAAGAAGAATTATTTTTTTCATACTAATAAATTATTGAGGACCGCAATTTGCCAAATAAAAGGCTAAAAAAAAAGCGACTTGTTACCAAATCGCTTTTAATGAAACAAACAAACAGTATTAGGCTACTTCTTTTTCAGCAGCATATCCATACATTGAACCATAAGATGAAAGCGCTTCACGCAACTGCCTGCGGGCAACAAAAATGCGCGTTTTAACTGTACCAATGGGTATATTTAAAATTTCTGCTATTTCATGATATTTAAATCCTTTCACATTCATAGTAAAAGGTTTTTGTAAATTTCTTGGTAATTCGCCAATAGCTGCATCGATATCTCTTCTTAAAAAGCCCTGCTCACCTTCATTTTTTACAAGTGGAGCAACACTGTCTAAATAAAAATCATTATCAGTTTGGTCTATGAAAGTATTACGCTTTACCATTCTACGGTAATTATTAATAAACGTATTTTTCATAATCGTGTAAAGCCAACCCTTTAAATTGGTTCCATTCTCAAACTTATCTTGGTAGGTATAAGCTTTAAGCATGGTTTCCTGTACAAGATCGTTAGTATCTTCTACGTTGCGGGTTAGTTGATAAGCATAATGCCTTAAAGGCTTAGCTTCTTTTTGAACCATTTTTTTAAAATCGATAGAAGTCATTTTGTTTAATTATTATTTTGAATTGTTAAACAAAAGTATGGGTATTCAATCTAAGAATGCAAGCATTTTTGTTTAATTAATATCAATTTTCATTAAACAAAATATAAGCATTTGATTTATAGGCATATAAATTATATGTAAAAACAGATAATTCTATATTTTGTGGTCAAACAATTACATTTTTAAGTCCATTTTAAAATTAAGGTGACAAAAATTTATACAAAACATAACTCGTAAGAGAAAAAAAAATAATTCGTGACAAAACTTTTGTTAAACATTTATCTTATTCTTTTAAACACAATAAATATATATACCTAATTATAAAATCGGTTTTTAAGGTATATAAAGCTAAGTTTGTATAAATAATGGAGATAATAGTTTCAAGAAAAGCCCATTTTAATGCGGCACATCGGCTACACGTTCCTGCTTGGAGTGATGAAGAGAATTCAAGGTTTTTTGGACATTGCAACAACCCTAATTTTCATGGCCACAATTATGATTTAATAGTAAGCATTACGGGTGATATAGATCCAGTAACAGGTTATTTTATGGATATGAAATGGCTGAGCCAACTTATTAAAGAAGAAATTGAGGATCGGTTCGACCATAAAAATTTGAACCTAGATTGTGAAGAATTTAAAACACTCAATCCAAGTACTGAGAATTTAGCAGTAGTGATTTGGCAAATATTAAGAAGTAAATTAAACAACATTAAACATCTGAAAGTAATATTATATGAAACAGAAAGAAACTTCGTTGAATACAACGGAAATTAAGAACATACACGCCGAAGAACTTGGCGATAATCATGTAGGTTTTTCAATGGAAACACCCATTCGCGAGGATGCCTTTGCTTTGGATGATGAATTAAAAATTGAGCTAATAGAAAAGCATTTTAAAGAAATTATGCTTATTCTAGGTTTAGACTTAAACGATGATTCTTTAAGTGGAACACCACACCGCGTGGCAAAAATGTATGTTACAGAAATGTTCCAAGGCCTGAACCCAAAGAACCTTCCTGAAGCAAAATTATTCGACAATAAATATCAGTATAAAAACATGCTGATAGAAAAAAACATATCCTTCCACAGTGTTTGTGAGCATCATTTTGTGCCTATTACGGGCAAAGCCCATGTTGCTTATATCCCTAATGGCAAGGTTGTAGGGTTGTCTAAACTCAATAGAATTGTTAGGTACTTTGCGCAAAGACCTCAAGTGCAAGAGCGCATGACTGTTCAAATAGTAAACATGCTAAAAGAAGCTCTGGCAACCGATGATGTAGCGGTAATTATTGAGGCAGATCACATGTGTGTGGCCATGCGTGGTGTTAGAGATATTACGAGCAGTACCATTACTTCAGAGTTTAGCGGTAAGTTTTTAGATGGCAAAAATCGCGAAGAATTATTGCGCCTAATTACCATGGAAAACAATAAATAATTCTTATTGGTCTGAACCAAAAAGAACTCCATTTACATATACCTTCGCTACTTGGTCTACACCAAAAAAGTAAGGCACTAAAGCCAAAGACGACATGGGTTTAGTTATATAAAAATTGGCTCTTTTACCTCGCGTAATAGAGCCAATTTCACTACTCAATTCTATGGCATAAGCTCCATTAATGGTAGAAGCATTGATGGCTTCCTCGGGCAACAACCTCATTTGAGTACATGCCAAAGAAACCACAAAACCCATCCTGCCATTTGGTGTACTACCCGGATTAAAATCACTTGCTAAACAAACGGGCAAGCCTGCATCTATCATCTTTCTGAGGGGTGCATAAGGTATCCCTAAAAAGAAGGAACAACCAGGTAAGGCCACAGGCATGGTATTACTATTTAGCAAGCAATGTATTTCATCCTCACCTGTATATTCTAAATGATCTACACTCAAAGCATTGTTGCGCACAGCAGCTTGAACACCGCCCGTAAAACCCAACTCATTCCCGTGAATTTTTGCTTTTAATCCGTAATTCTTGGCAGCCACTAAAAGCATATCTGTTTCTTGTGGCGTAAAAAAACCTTGGTCGCAAAAAACATCCATGTAATCTGCTAAATTATCTTGTGCAATAGCAGGCAACATCTCTTCTATGATAAGTTTGATATACCCATCCCTATTTTTTTTATATGGGAGCGGTATGGCATGTGCACCTAAGAAAGTAGCTTTAATGGGTATCGGACTAATTTCTTTAAGACGCTTAATAACACGCAGCATTTTAAGTTCATCCTGTAAGGTTAATCCATAACCACTTTTAATTTCAATGCCACCCGTACCAAACCCAATTAATTCCCATAAACGCTCTTTAGCTTGAACAAACAAATCATCTTCGCTCATAGATTGTAAGCGTTTAGCCGAATTTAAAATACCACCACCTGCTTCTGCAATTTCTTCATACGATTTTCCCTGAATGCGCATTACAAATTCTTCTTCACGCGTTTTGGCAAAAACAATATGTGTATGCGAATCAACATAACTTGGCAATACAAATGAACCTAGGGCAGAAACATGCGAATAAGAGTTTGGTTCAAACCTTTCCATAGGGATAGAATCCATACTGCCATAATCGTTTATGATGCCATTTTCTACCCATAGCCAAGCATTTTCTATAGACTGCAATTGAGCCATTTCTTTGCCTGCTAATTTCTCTTTTCCGTTTTCTATAATCCCAGATAAAGATTTAATATCTGTAACCAATAAATTTGCCATGGGTCAAAATAAGGCAAAAGAAAAGTGGCAGCCAAACAATACTTAATGTAAAGATTTAAAAGTAATGAAAAATTTTGATATTTATTTTTCGATATTCGTCCGTTAAAATGCCAAATAAAATGATGTATAACCAAGCTATTTTTACTTTTATATTTTCAATACTTTCCCTACCAATACTAGCTCAAACACCCAAATCTTATGGAACAGGAGAATTGGAATTAGAATTTAAGAAATTGGCCAACACAGCAAGTGTATTGTATATTGCAGCTCATCCCGACGATGAAAATACCCGATTAATTTCTTGGTTAGTAAACGAAAAATGTGTGCGCACAGGTTACTTAAGTTTAACCCGTGGAGATGGCGGTCAAAACTTAATTGGAGCAGAACAAGGCATAGAATTGGGTGTAATTAGAAGTCAGGAATTGATTGCAGCCCGAAGGGTAGATGGGGCAGAGCAATTTTTTACACGAGCCTACGATTTTGGCTACAGTAAAACACCAGAAGAAACTTTTGAAAAATGGAATAGAGAAGAAATTTTAGCAGATGTAGTTTTTGTAATACGTAAGTTTAGACCAGATATTATTATAACCAGATTTGCAACTGATGGTAGCGGCGGCCATGGACATCACACTGCTTCGGCTATATTAGCAGAGGAAGCTTTTGATGCAGCATCCGATCCAACGCGTTTTCCTAAACAACTAAAACTGGTAAATGTATGGCAGCCAAAACGACTACTTTATAATAGTGCCGCCAGATTTTGGAACCCACAAGCAGATATGCGCTCCTTTATCCCGGAAGATGTAGGCGGATTTAACCAATCATTGGGAAAAAGTTACGGAGAACTTTCTGCCGAGAGTCGCAGCATGCACCGCAGCCAAGGCTTTGGAAGCGCCAAACAACGTGGCGAAATGCTAGAACATTTTAAGCCACTTAAAGGTGATACTACCGCACTCAAAAGTTTATTCGATGGCATAGATTTGGCTCAAAGCAAATCGCCCATTGCCGCTAAAAGAAGACAATTAATTTTGGCTGCGTCTAAAGATTATCGAGCTAAAAAAATAGCTGCTTGCACCCAAAAACTACTCCAGGCATTAAAGCTACAAGAACAATTCCGCGAAGAAGATTATGATTATACCTACCAACGCATTAAAGAAACTATTTTAAGAGTAAACGGAATTTATTTGGAGGCCAATTCAGAGCAAACGGCTATTTTTTCGGCAGGCGATTCAATAAAGATAAAGGTAAACGGAATCAATCGTTCTCAAACCCGCGTGGTTTTGCATCAAATTCAGTTAAAATATATAGGTTCAGACCAAAGCTGCCAAACTAACAAACAAACCGAAACAATTGAAAGTACACTGATAGAAAACAAGCCCTTTTCGCAAGTATTATTAAGTGAAGTTTGCTCAGAAGCCAGCGCCTCTTCTATGTATTGGCTGAACCAAAACATTGAAGATAATAAATTTGTAGTGCAGGCAACAGAAATAGGAAATGCATATGGTTTAATGAGCGGATACCAAGTTCAATTTGTACTAAGTATTTTGAAACAAAAAATTGATTTCCTAGTGCCAGTAATGCATAAATTTACCAACCCAGAAAAAGGCGAAATTCACAGGAACTTAATTATAACACCACCAGCTATGGTAAATGTATTAAGTAACGCGCTAGTATGCAACGACACCCTACCTAGGACCATAAAAGTAGCTATAAAAGCGGGCAAAAATAAAGTTAGCGGGGTGCTCAGAATAAAGCAGGAAGCTACCTGGAAAATTTGGGCAAATAATGCAATTAAATTGGACGCCTTTACACAAGAAATCCCTTTTAGTCTAGAAAAGAAATTCGAAGAAAAAGACATTAGCCTATCGGTTCAAGCCCCCGTTGGAAGCAACACAAGCGCCCTACAATTTGAATTGGTAATTGATGGAAAAACTTACAACCAAGGATACAAAGAAATTAGTTACGACCATATTCCTACCCAAGTTTTATTCCCTACGGCAGGACTAAAATTAGTAAAATTAGAGGCAAAAAGAAAGGTTAAAAAAATTGGTTATATCCCCGGTGCAGGAGATGAAATACCCATTGGCCTGAACCAAATGGGCTATGAAGTAATAAACATAAGTGATGAACAAATAAGTCTCGGAAACCTAAACGAATTTGAAACCATTATTACAGGAGTAAGGGCATACAATACCAATGAAAAACTAAGCATCCATAAATCAAAACTAATGGATTATGTATCCAATGGTGGTAATTTAATTGTGCAGTACAATACCAATAGTTTTGCAGGCCCTTTTAAAGGAGATATTGGCCCCTACCCTTTTAAAATTAGCAGAGAACGCATTACAGATGAGAAGGCAAAAGTTATTTTCGAAAACCCAACCCACCCTGTATTAAACCATCCAAATACAATTAGCGAATCAGATTTTGAGAATTGGGTTCAAGAAAGAAGCATTTATCAGGCAAGCGACATAGACCCTAAGTATGATAATATTTTTAGCATGGCTGATCCTAATGCAAAAAGCAGTTCGGGAAGTTTAATTGTTGGAAAATACGGAAAAGGCCATTTTATTTATACCGGATTGGTATTCTTTCGCGAGTTACCAGCGGGAGTTCCTGGAGCCTATAGGTTATTGGTAAACCTAATTGAATTAGGTAAATAAGCGTGAATAAACCCAGTTTTGGTAATTTTTAACTACTTTTGCAGGTTCAAAAAGTAGAAAATGGGCAATATAGTTGCAATTGTAGGTAGGCCAAACGTAGGAAAATCAACCTTGTTTAATCGTTTAATGGGCGAATTTAAAGCCATTGTAGATGATTTTAGCGGGGTTACAAGAGATAGACATTACGGAAAAGCAGAATGGCAAAATAGAGAATTTGTATTAATTGATACAGGTGGTTATGTGCATAACAGCACAGATATTTTTGAAACAGCCATAAGAAACCAAGTGAAGGTTGCCATTGAAGAGGCAGATGTTATATTATTTATAGTAGATGTTCAAACGGGAATTACCGATTTAGACTCTGCCTTTGCTAATTTATTACGCAGAAGTAAAAAACCTACCTTGGTAGTAGTAAATAAGTGTGATACTTTTGAGAAGGAACACGATTCGTATGAGTTTTATAGCTTAGGGTTCGACAATTTATTCTGTATTTCATCCGGTAGCGGCAGCGGTACGGGTGATTTATTAGACGAAATTGTTTCGCTCATTCCACCCGAAGATTTAGTTATTACGGAAGATGCGGTAGAAATCCCGAAAATAGCCGTAGTGGGCAGACCCAATGTTGGTAAATCGTCGCTGGTAAATGCGCTTTTAGGTGAAGAGCGAAATATTGTTACAGAAATTGCTGGCACAACCAGAGATACCATCAACTCCCATTATAAATTTTATGGCAAAGAATTTTTATTGGTAGATACCGCAGGAATTAGAAGGAAGAAAAAAGTAAACGAAGACATCGAATTTTATTCGGTAATGCGCTCTTTGCGTGCACTAGAAAATTGCGATATAGCCATCTTGGTTTTGGATGCTCAATTGGGCCTCGACCAACAAGACTTAAACTTGGTAAGTTTAGCTGTTAAAAACGGAAAAGGCTTGGTAATTTTGGTAAACAAATGGGATTTAATGGCCAAAGAAACCAATACAGCCAGAAATTTTGAATTACAAATAAAAGAAAAGCTACAACCATTTGATGATGTACCCATCATCTTCACCTCGGCCATAGAAAAACAGCGTATTCATAGAGCAGTAGAAGTTGCTATGGAGGTTTTTGAAAACAGAACCCGCAGAATTACTACCTCAAAACTGAATGAATTTGTAGAAAAAATTGTAACCGCTTACCCACCACCTTCGGTAAAAGGAAAGTTTATCAGTATTAAATATGCCACACAATTACCGGGAAGAAGTCCTAAATTTGTGTTTTTCTGCAATTTACCCCAATATGTAAGCGATAGCTATAAAAGATATATTGAGAATAAAATCCGCGAAGAATATGACTTCTCGGGTGTACCAATTACTATTTATTTCAGAAAAAAATAAAAAAACTTGTGCAAAAGAAAAAATCAACTTACTTTCGCATCCGATTTTAGAAAAATAACAATTTAAAACCAAGTAAAATGAAAAAAGTATTATCAATCCTTGCCGCTTCTGCTATGTTGGCTATCGTAGCTTGTGGTCCTTCTGCTGAAGAAAAAAAGAAAGCTGAAGAAAAGAAAGTTCAAGATTCAATCGAAGCTGCTCAACGTAACGCAGATTCATTAGCAGCTTTAGAAGCTTCTATGGTTGAAGACACTACAGTTGCTACAACTGAAGCTGCTCCAGCTGCTGAAACAGCTCCTGCTACTAAGTAATTAGTTGCTCGAAAGAGTCATCAAAAAGAGTTCCGAAATTCCGGGACTCTTTTTTTTTATTATTTTTTTCACAAAAAAGATTTGTCATCCCAAAAATTATACATATTTTCGCAGTCCTAAAAATTAAAG
>JAUYMZ010000046.1 GCA_030699355.1 Bacteroidota bacterium
AGAAACCTCATAAGCACCAATATCTGGGTTTGTGGTACTGCGTATATTCCCAAAAATATCCTGCGTAATAAGTGGAGTGCTAACGGGAGAACCCGCTGCAACCACAGGTGATGTTAATGTAGATAAACGCAAATCGTAGGGTGCGGTTAAAATATTTATAAAGGGTGGTAACACACAAAATGAAAGAGAATCACGACTAGGGCCAACTAAGCTTTGATAGGCTGCAAAACCTGAAAAAATGCTGGTGCCATCGCTATATATAGCGCGTCTGGTAAAGGTAGTATCTGTATAAAAACAGTTGTTATTTGAGGCATTATCATAACTGGTTAAGGTGGCAGTGCTCCTTCTATATACCACCGCAAACCCACCTGTTAATCCGGGGTTGCTCCTATTTATAATAATATTATTTCTTACTTCGGCAGTTACCCCTGTGGCAATAAAAAGTGCCGAATTACCATAATTTAAAGTAGAGTTGCTTGAGGCATCTAAGTATACTGTATTAAAAAGAACTTTTTGATTAGCACCCGTATTTAATTCAATTGCCCTTATGGCATCTAATCCGGTTGCATTAGGTGTATAAAGTCTAGAAATAAAGTTGTTATAGCAATAGAAATTTGCTGCATTAGAACGATTTACAATTAAAACTCCTGCACCAGCTCCAATATGGGTTATGTTAAAAATTTCGTTATTAAATACATGGGTAGAACCAGTGGTTGAATTGCAAATAAACGGATAACAGGTAGAATTATTAGAAGAATTTAGGACGGTATTGTTGTATATTTTATTGTTAAAAACACGACTTTGAGTAGCACCACTTGGGATACTCCAAATGAGGTAAGTAGCGCCCGTTCCAGAATTGGTATTATTGTAAATTTCATTAAAAGAAATATGTAATAAGGCAGCGCTGGCCTGTGCCCTAATTCCGTATAAAGAAGAACCCGTTGTATTGCAATTAAAAATCTTATTGTAGGAAATTTCTACAAAATTATTTACTCCAGTTCCACCCGCATTATTAAAAATAGGATACATAATACCTGAAGTACCAGCCAATGTTACACTATTTGCAATGATAGAAAAATGGGCATTTAAAGCTACCTCCGCCCTAATACCATAGATATTTGCCGCAGTTGATAAAGAATGGACGGTATTGTTTTTTATAGAAGAACTATCAGCATAAATCACATAAATTCCGTTTGATTCTGTGGTTAATCCTCCAAAACCAAAAACGCGGTTACTATCCACGCTAATAAAATGATCGTATAAATTATTTGGCGAAGAGGTATGGTTAAAACCCCTCAGTTGTATGCCATGATAGGCATTCCAAATCTCCATCCCTTTTATCCATACGTTTTCCATTCTACCCTCTTCGGAGGCGGCTGTTATGGCTAATCCGCTTGTATCAAATGCGCCAGAAAATACACCTGTAGTATGAATTAAACCGGGCATACTTTGAATTCTACCGTTTCTAATCGTAATATTTTTACAAGCATCTGTAGCGTTCCTTCTCAAAAGCATAAATCCATAATCATAAGCGGCAAGTGCAGCTGCATAATTAGCATTGGTATCTATATCAATGTTTTCAATTAAGATATTATCGGCACCAGCTATTCTAAAAACGCCATCGCCAAATGCTCCCAATGCAGCCACGGTGAATACACCTGGCACATCTGGCTTAATAATAGGATTTAATCCTGAACCAGCTTTTTTAAATATTATTCTATTTAGCACGCCTCCAGATGCAA
>JAUYMZ010000058.1 GCA_030699355.1 Bacteroidota bacterium
TTCTGGAACTTCAATCATTAAATCAAAGGTTAACATACAATTTGAATATACAAAAGTTGAATAAACATTATTATTAACCTAACTTCGTTAATATTCTATATTTTTGGGTGAACAGTAACTAATAATCTTTAATTTCCTGCATCAAAATCTCATGTGAATTGGCAAAATCTTTCGCTTTGGGAAACAGATTAAAAAGAAAATCAGATATTTGGTAGGTTATGGTCATACCTTTCAATATTAAACAATAACAAAGAGTTTGGCAAAAAAAACAAATATTTGAATCTACCTACTTTGCTCACATAAAAAACTCCCAATTAGTATACAACCAATTGAGAGTTTTAAAAATTCATTTTCTGCCGTTTAAATAATAGGATACGTTTTAGTTGCCGCATCCACCTTTCCAGCTTTTACTAATGCTGCTAATTTTACAACAGAATGTCCCATTTTTTTTTGAAAATGGGGTTTATCAGAGAACTTCCAATCGCCTCCCCATTCCCAGCCATAAAGTTTGCAGATTTTTACAACCTCAAACCAATCATGTACCCCATCACCATCAAAATCCACATTAGTTTGCCAACTAGCTTTATTAAACTTTCCATTACCCTTTTCATCAATTAATAGCACGATGTCGAATGCTAAGCCAAAATTGTGGTAACTCTGGCCACCTTTGGCATGTGTAACAATTCTGCCTGGCTTAGTTCTTCCTAAAGCGTACAAATCGTTTTGCTCTTTGTATGTGCGCAAGGTATAAGAAAAACGGCAGATAGCCCTTCCAGTAAGGGCTTCACAAATTTGATTGTACATTTCTAATACTTCTTTTCTTAGACTTGGATGCATTAACTTAATGCGGTTTAAAGTGATTTGGTCTTTCATATTTTTATTAAAATTTATGGCTACCTAGCAAAATTCTTTAAAACATGCAAGCATTTTAAGCCAAAACCGCCGAGATGCTTATTTCCCATGAAGCAGAAAAAATTTGCCTACAATTTATTTTTTCAATAAAAAAAATATTTTGATTATTCCAGAATAATTTAAACAAATATGAGAACATTAAAAGACGGCGGTTTTGCCCGCCAAGTAGAGAATTTCAGATTGCTAATCAATTTAGCAACACAATTGGGAACGGCTTACAATCCGGTGAAAGACAATCTCAAATTAGTAAACATGCAAACTCTTCATACGGAAGCAGCTAAAGCAGTAGATGATTGGATTGAGGCAATTAATACAATTGAAAAATTAACCTCCCAAAGAACAGAGGAACTAAAAAAAGTAAACAATTTAGTGACAAGAATTTCAAGAGAGGTAAAGGTTTGTGGTATTAGAGGAGAACGATTAACTGATATCAATGCAGCTATCAGGCAGGTTAGGGGTAGAAAAGCAACATCTAATAACAAAACAACTGATGGTCAAAATAACACAACACCATCCCAAACCACTCAAGAAAAAGGAGGTGGCGTTAATCATACGATTGAAAGAAAGATGGACGCGTTTCATAGATTGGTTAAAATTCTAGAAGATATGCCAGAGTATGAATCTAACGACCTTGATTTGCAAATTACAGGTTTAAAAGCAAAATCAACTGAAATTAAAACCCTACAAAATGACTATGGGAATGAACTTATTAATAGAGAAAGGCAAAAAGCTATTAGAAATAGATTGACATTAAATGATTTAGTGAGTATTGCATACGTTGGCAGACTTGCAAAGGATTATTTACGAAATCAATATAAAGGTTCAAAAGCTGAGCTTAATACACTTAGGGCTATTCGTTTTAAAGCAGTTGAGGCCTAAATCTAAAAAAAGAAAAACTTTAAGTTGGTTTTCCCTACTGAAAATCGACTTAAAGTTTTTTTATATGTTTTGAAATAAAAAATTCATTAACTTCAATAAACAAAACTAAATACTTATTGAATTCACAGCTAACCAATATATTAACTTCATATACCCCAACACAAAAAATCATTATTAATGGAATTGCACTTGTGCAATAACCAATTGCATAGAGGTACTACCAAATAAAAACAATGATTTGAACAATATTACTTGTGCATTAACCATATGTTTAGATGTTTTGATGATTTGTTTGCTTGCATTGACCTTTGGTTTGAGTGTATTACTGACTTGATTGCTTGCATTAACCTATAATATCGATGCATTGGTGAATGGTTCAAGTGCAATGACGATTGGTTCGGTTGCATTGGTGATTGGTTCGGATGCAATGGCGATTGGTTTGGGTGTAATGACGTTTGGTTATGATGCATTGGTGATTGGTTCGGATGCAATGATGATTGGTTTGGGTGCAATGACGATTGGCTCGGATGCAATGACGATTGGTGCGGATGCATTGGTGATCGGCTCGGATGCATTGATGATTGGTTCGGATGCATTGATGATTGGTTTGGATGCAATGATGATTGGTTTGCGTGCAATGATGATTGGTTTGCGTGTAATGACGAATGGTTTGTTCATATTGACCAATGATTGTATTAATTAGAAACCAGCACTAAAAAAACATATAGAATTATTTGATATCCTAACAACAAACCATTGCAACCTTGCACTTTAAAAATAATTTCAAATGTCTAATCATTGAAGTCTATTTTTTGTTAAAATTTTTAAAAAAGCATTAAGTAAAAAATAATCATACAATTTCTAAAAAAACAAGCATTATCAACAGATACTAATTACTCAAATTTAAAAATATATTTAATATTCGTAACATTATGGTAAGTAGAATTATAAATCCTAAAAGGCCTCAAACTTATGTTTTAATTGAAGACCAAATTTCTGAACATGAATTACTATTAAAATTTATGGACGAAATTGGTTTGGTTTGTGCCAAAGTATACCTAACAGCACAAGAATTTTTATATTCTAACGATTATTTAAACTTCGACATCGACTTAATAATCTGTGACACCCATTTACCAGTGATGAAGGGTATTTATTTTTCTGATATATTTAGGATAATGAAAATAAACATCCCTATTCTTCTGATATCGCATGGCTATTATCCGCATATTGATAAAGCTATTGAAAAAATCCCAAACACCTATTATGCGGCAAAAGACCCTTCCTTATTACCATTAGCGGCTCAAACAATCTTACAAAATAAATTATTAGATATACATCATCCATTAATTAAAAATTGGAAGAAAAGAAATGATTTTTACCAATTGTCTAAATATGATGAATTGCCCCCAGAACAAATATTAAGCGATTTTGAAAAAACCATCATTCGCTTTATGGGTGAAGATTTAACTGTGAAAGAAATGGCAGAAAGACTTAAAACAAGCAAATCTACCATAACACATACCAAAACAGACCTTGTCCGCCGCTTAAAACTTCCCCGTTCGGGCGCACTTATTTTATATGGCATTGCCTATGGGCATATTACAATGAGGGCTTTTTAAATTTATCAAAAATCCGTTTCATAAAGCTGGAACGGATTTTTTTGTTTAGGGTACCTTGATATATATAGAATTATCCGTTTTTACATTTTTATACAATTCAAGGAACCGCTTATTGTTTTTTAATGAATAATTACTATTTTGGCTGTACCTAAAATTGAAATAAATTATGAAAAGGATCCAAACTCCAAACTTTACTACAAAAAAACATCGCAAAAAAGACTCACGCCTAGTAATGACACTAGCATGTTTGATTGGTGTAATTGGGTTTGATATATAAATACGTTAGTGGCAAGGTTATAAAACCAAACAACCTAGAATGAAATGACAGGAGTAAAAAAACGATTAAAGAAAGAAGATTTTACTAGAATATATGGTTTATATCCTAAGCAACCTTGGTTGTGTGACAAAGAGGTCTCTTTAGTTGACCTAATTGAACTGTGTGAAACTATTGAGCACAAGGATTTAATTATTGATTTATTGAGTGAATTCAAATACTTAGACCAAAAAGTAGTAAATGAGTATTATAATTTTCTATCGGACTCCATTATCAACGATTCAGGATTTATTGAAGAACGTACTATTGTTGCATCAATTACAATTGACGATGAAGCTGATAGTAGTCAAAGAGTTTTAAATGATATAAAAGTTCATCTTTACAAAAATGGATGGCATAGTGTAAAAACGGTAAACAGATTTAATGACATACCTAAGAACTATAAAAAAGGTAAAAAACAAATTATTCTAATAGACGAATTTATAGGAAGTGGAAAAACTATATTAGGAAGAATTAAGAATATAAGAGAATGGCTAAATGGTGATTTTGAATTGAAATTTTGCTTTTTAGTCGGAATGGATTTTGGAATAAAGGTAGTTGAAGAATTGGGATTTGAAGTATATTGTCCATTAAGATTACCCAAAGGAATTAGTGAAAGATATCAAGATGCAAGCGAAACTTTTGCTATTGAGAAAATGAAAGAACTTGAGAGCAAGCTTGCTCAAGAAATCAATTTTCATAGACTTGAAACATTCTCCTTAGGCTATAATAATACTCAAGCACTTTATTCCATGGAAGCCTGTTTCGGCAACACCCCAAACTCAGTATTTCCAATTTTTTGGTGGCCACTATATTTAAACAACAATCAAAGACAAACTTTACTCACAAGAGTTCAAGAAGGATTATGATAAAACTATTAAAGCAAGAAAGACGAATTTTGACCGATATTTTTGGGTCTAGTAATGGTCTATTTATATTCACAATTCATAGACAATTAAATCTCTCTCCAAATGAGCTTTTCGCTGCAATTGAAAAATTAAAATCAAATGGTCTCATAGATGTAATTGATGACAGAGCTACATTAACAAAAGTTGGGGCTGAATATGCCGTAAAAACTTCGTTAAAAACAAAGATTGGTCATAAAAAACAAAATTTGATTAAAGAAAACTTTCTAGGAAAAAGAATTAATATCAATGAATTTTACATTCCCCAAAAATTTGAAAAATAATTTTAGTATGTTTGTTACCTCAAGGGAAGGCATAAATGAAACTAGCACACAGGAAGTGAAGTCGCTTCCAAGGTTAAGGTCACCTTTAACCTCTACCAATAAAATACAAATCAGAGATTTGTATTTTATTGGCGCTCGCTCAGCAGAGCTGAGACTCGCTGTGTTTAACCCAAATTATTTTGGCGATTTCGCCAAAATAATTCGTCTTAAACACAGAGCTAAAGTTATGAAAGTAGTTATTATTGCCTTCCCTTTTTTATGTCAGTAACAAAATCAATTAATTATTGGAAGAGTTGCTTCGAAAAATCTAGGTTAAAACCAGAGGTTACTCAAGAATATCTTTCTTATATAAACCCAATATTAAAGAATAATGTTCCTATTATTTTTGACTTTAATCATCTTTGCTTATTGCTCGGGAGAAATCAAGCTTATTTAGCTTCTGTAATTAACTCAAATATTAGTCATTATAGGGAATTTGAGATACCTAAAAGGAGTGGCGGGAAAAGAACTATATCAGCTCCATATCCTGCTTTATTAGAATGTCAAAGTTGGATTTATGAAAATATTTTAACCAAGATTAAGATTCACTCTGCTGCTCACGGTTTTACATTTAAGAAATCAATTATAACTAACTCTAAAGTTCACGCAGGTCGTAATCATTTTTTAAAAATTGATTTGAAAGATTTTTTTTCATCAATTACAATTAATCAGGTAATAACAATTTTTAAATCTTTAGGATACACACATAAAGTTTCATTTTACCTTGCTTCAATATGTTGTTATGGAGAAGTGTTACCTCAAGGTGCTCCAACTAGTCCAATGCTTAGCAATATTGTTGCTTTAAGTTTAGATAATAGGCTTATGAATTACTCAAAAAAGTTTAATTTAAAATATACTAGGTATGCTGACGATTTAGCATTTTCTGGAGATTCTATACCTGTTAAGCATATTGACTATTTAACTAAAATCATATATGATTGTGGATTTATTGTAAATGAAAAAAAGACAATTCTTCAGCAAGAAAAACATAAAAGAATTGTAACAGGAATTTCAATAGCCGAAGATGTAATTAAATTGCCCCGAGAGTATAAGCGGAAACTTAAACTTGAAATACATTGTATTCGAAAACACGGACTATTCGGACATATGCGAAAACACAAAATTAAAAACCCGGATTATTTGCTAAGCATAATCGGAAAAATACATTTTTGGCTTTCTGTAGAACCTGACAACACTTACGCAAGAAAAGCCTTGATTGACTTAACTAAAAAAGATGAGGATTAGTCTAATAACTAATCGAGTAACGCATAGGAAATACCCCTACATCCTTACAACTTGTCCCGTCCATGCGGGTAAGCCATGCCCCACAAAGCCGGGATTTGCAGCTTGACATGCTCGCATCTTATGCTTAGGCCTGAACTTCAGAATAGGCGCAACTGCTCTTACAGACAACTGGCGGATGTTTACCTCTAAAGAATACCTTTTCCTTGTAAATGGATAGCAGAACTAGGTTGTTTGTTGCGAGTGTGCAAATAAGTTTGGCTTTACTTTCCACTTTTGCCTAAGCCAACTAATGGCTGCTCCTTTAAATTTCTTGTACTTCTTCTTACACCACTTCACAAACCTAAAATTAATGTTAGCATAAATTTTAGGTTGAAAATCCCGCATACTTGCGGGGCATACTGCTAAAAGCCAAGGCAGAAGCTTCGGCCTTGTTACTGCGCAAACTTTCCAAAACAGGTAATCCAACTGCATTATCTGACGAAATCTGCTCCTCTAAACTGCTAAAAGAAACCTTTTCATAGCTATCTGGTGCTATATAATTCATATCTCAATTATTTACCTACCAATTTATGCAGTAAGCTAGTTGTATATATCCTTTTTTATTACGATTTTTACATACCAGATTGGGGATAGGTTTTTCACAGTCTGTCGTTAGCGGAAACCGTAAAATATCACAGCCTAAAAACACTATTATTGAATATGTTTGACTTTGGACAACTTTTAGTAGAAGCAGAAGAAAACGAAGAACTTTGGTTTAGAGCTGAAATGACTCATCGCCAATTTGCTTCATTATCACATAAACTGGTTACTGCTGATATAGAAAATGAAATAGTTAATCTTGACTTTTTTATAAATAGACTTGAAAAAGCCAAAAATTTAAAACTTGAAGAAGTTGAAAAGTGGCTTAAAAATTCTTGGAATACTGAAAATGTGCTTATTCAAAATAAAAGCATAATTGAAAATACAGGACAATCATTTGCAATGCAATGGGCTTTTCCACAAGCGTATTATTCAACGTTTGGCTCATTATTAGCTCATTTCAAAGCTTTAGGTTACACACAAGAAAGCCATACTGCCGTTATGAAAAATTTCGCAGTTTTGGTAGAACAAAATAAGTTGCCAACAAGTGTTTGTTTTTATTGTACTGGAGGTAAAAACAATATAGGTTACATTAATATAGCAAAACCAAATGATGTTGCATCTATGGATTTTGATATAGATAATATTAAGACAATTGATAATCATATTTGCCAATTTCTAAAATCAACAAGGGAGATTAAGCTGGACGAAAAGGCAATTGATTTGAAGTTGAAAAATAAACCTGGGCAAAAGCGAAAAAATTTAAATTCTGCAAAATGGCAAAGAGTATCAGAAGCGATAGGTCACACAACAATTATGGATTTACTTTATAGAAAAAGAATCAAAGCTAACTATCAAGATATTGAGACTTTTTCTTCAGCACAATTCAAAGGTCTTGAAGTTCTAACAAATTTAAGTTTAGTTGTTGGTAGATTAAACTTAATTAACGAGACATATATTGCAAAAGCTGTTGGTCTTGATGCCTATTATAGTATGTTAAATCGACACTTAAAAAATGTGAAGAATGAAACTGTTGAAGCAAGATTTGAAACAATTAAATCATTAGTAAGTGCAACATAGAATGGCATCCGCTAATAGAGTAACGCAGGGGAATTTCACCCCTACATCCTCACAACTTGTCCCGCCCATGCGGGAGAACCGTGCCCCGCATAGGCGAGATTTACAACTGGATACGCTCGCATCACATACTTTCGCCGGAGCTTCAGCATAGGCGCCACAGCTCTTCAGTAATGTATTTAGCGTTTAAGAATACCGTTTCCTTGTAAATGGATAGGAGAACCAAGTTGTTTGTTGCCAGTGTGCAAACAAGTTTAGCTTTTATTTCCACTTTTGCCTAAGCCAACTAATGGCTGCTCCTTTAAATTTCATTTACTTCTTCTTGCACCACTTCACCAATCTAAAATTAATGTAAGCAGAAATTTCAAGTTGAAAATCCAGCATACTTGCGGGGCATGCTGCTAAAAAAAACCTGATAACGGCTACCTGATAATATATAATTCATATCCCAATTATCTACCTACCAATTTAAGCAGTAAGCTGGTTGTATTTATCCATTTTTTTTACGAGTTTTACATACCAGATTGGGAAAAGGTTTTTTCACAGTCTAACGTTAACAGTAATTTAAACAAAAACAAATATGACAAAAATAAACGACAATCATCAAGACCTTGAAATGAAAGACTTTTTAAAATCTGAAGGACGCATTAACAGAGCAAAGTACATTGATATTTGGGGCTGGAACTTTACGGTTCAAGTGACTTTTATCCTCTCCTACATTATTTTTAACACACTTGGAACACAATCGAACTCTGACATTTTGAAGAGTATTGGAATTATTTCAATCGTCTTTTTCGGTCTGACTTCGTTCATTGGTGCAATTTCCCTAATCCTAAACGGTATAAGGCGAGCACACGACTGTAATCAATCTGGTTGGTTTTCAATAATTCCAATTTACAACATCTATCTAATTTGGTTTAAAAAGGGAACGGAAGGAGAAAACGAATATGGAAACAATCCCTTAGAAAAAAAGCTTCCTGTAAATTCGATTGATGAAGGGAAATTTAACATTCAACAAAAAACATTAAGGTCAATTTCCCTTATTGGCATATTTGGTGGCTTTATGACTTTAATAATTTTATTCTTAATTGGCTATTTATAATTTCAAGGCTATTGACAAATTAATTAATATAAATCTCAACAACATATCCCGACCGATTATTTTGACCATATGACTGGAACGGATGGACTATACGAAATCAGAGTAAAACAAGGAAGTGATATTTTTCGTATTTTCTGCTTCTTTGACGAAGGTAAACTGATAGTTTTAGCGAATGGCTTTCAGAAGAAAACGCAGAAAACACCAAAATCAGAAATTGAAAAAGCATTAAAAATTAAAAAGGAATATGAGCAAGAAAAATAATCTAAAAACACTTGACCAATTTGTAGAAGAACAATATGGGAAGAAAGGATCATCTAAACGAGACAAGTTCGAGAAAGGTTATGAAGCCTTTAAGCTTGGTTTTCTTATTCAACAAGCACGACTTGAAAAAGGAATGACTCAAGAAGAACTTGCAGAAAAATGCGGAACGAATAAAGGCTATATATCAAAAATCGAGAATAACCTCAAAGAAGTTCGTATTTCGACACTTCAAAAAATAGTTGAACTTGGACTTGGTGGCCACCTTGAACTTTCAATAAAACTATGACGTCAACCAAAAATAACCGCCCATAATCAAGTAACACAAGCTAATTTACAACCCAAATAATCTATTACCAAAGACGTTCACAATTATTACCTCACCCCTACGTTTCCACAACTTTCCCCGCGGGTAACGCAGCTCTTTCCCCCTCTTGGTAAACATTTCCCATTTAAGAATCCCTCTACCTTCAAAATGGATTGCGAAATAAAATCCTTGAAACTGCTATTTAAAATAGGTTCAGACCAACTATTTAGTAGTATATACCTAGGCTATTTATTTAAAAACTTAAAGCTTAACACTTAAAACTTAAATCTTAACACTTAAATCTTAACACTTAAAACTTAACACCCAAAAATCCCTATATTTGCCAACGGAAGGTCGGTGTAATATTTGAAAAAATTAATACCAATTTTTAACCGGCTCAACCACACATCAAAATCAGGCTTTATTACATGTAACTCTTGTCAAAACTTGTCGATGGGAGGCACGGACAATCTGCGAACTTCAATTGGTCACAACTGG
>JAUYMZ010000060.1 GCA_030699355.1 Bacteroidota bacterium
TTACTGTTGCGGAACCTCGTAATTTTAGATGGAATTGGACGTCAATTGGACCCCAATTTTAATACCCTAGAACGCATTAGAAAACATTCTATGCGTTTGTTTGAAGAAGGCTTAGAACCAAAAAATCTTATTAAAACGGCACTACACGAAATAGTAGATATATGGGATTTTATACGTGTATTACCCAAAGACTTTAAAGGCATTATTCAACGCTTAAAAGATGGTAAAGTAAAGCTAGAATTTATTGGTTTGAACCAATTAATGCATAGCCTAGATGTAATTTCGAATAGAATATCGGCGGCCATTATTCTAGCAGCCATGATATTGGGTTCGAGCCTAGTGGTGCTTTCGCATATACCCCCGCTATGGCATGGCATTCCTATTATTGGCTTAATTGGCATTAGCATTTCGGGCTTTTTTGGTTTTTTAATGCTCGTTTCCATTTATAGAGGAGGAAAATTTTAAACTTTTAAAAATAAATATATGAATCACATCACAGACAACATGAAACAGTTTATGGCCGATTGGCAAAAACGCATGGAAGAAATGCAATCTCAATTCTCGGCAGGCAAAATAGATGCCGTTGAAGCTTTTGAAAAACAAAAGGAACAATACCGGGAAACATTGCTAAAAGTAAAAGAAAACCTCGACAAAGGCTCAGAAATGGCAGAGGAAAAACTTACTGAAATGAAAACCAAATTGGAAGAACTACGCCTACAATTATCGCTTGGTAAAGCAGATGGCATGGATGCTTTTGAGGAACAAAAAACGAAAATTGAACTGGCTATGCACGAGTTTTATGTTTTGGTAAAGAGCAACTTTAACAGCTCTTTTGTAAAAGGTTTAGAAATATACGACCAGCAAGCAGATGCCTTTAAAACGAGCTTAGAAATTGTAAAACTACAATTCTCCTTAGCTAAAATGGATGCCAAAGATGAGATGGCAGAAAAACAAAAAGCCATCAGCGAAAAAATGATTGAGTTGAACCAACAATTTCATCAAATACAGAGTACTGCCTTTAAAAATATGGAAGAAGTAAATGCCCAATTGCGCGAAAACTTCGAGAAAATGAAAGCCTATGCAGAAGGCTGGATGAAAAAGTAATCCCTAAAAAGATTCTCCTAAGTTTACAAAAAATCCGCGAGAACCATTTATACCAATGCCATAATCTATGGCCAAATTGGTAGCCGATTTTTTGTTTACCTTTATTCGTAATCCAATGCCACCTGCTGGCACTACAATTTGATCTGAGCGCAGCGGACTACCCGTAAAGTATTGCACATTGCCAAACAATACACCACCCAATAATCCGCTGCGCAATATTTTATACCTAAACTCTCCTTCTAAATAAAACATATCGCTGCCCCTAAACCTGCCTTGTATATGCCCCCTTCCCGTATTAAAGTAATCGTCCCAGCCGGTACTTGGCAACATTAAATAATGGGGATTACCGTTTAAGGTAAACCAATTATGGCTCCAAAAAGCAAGTATGTTTTTTGATTTTCCAGGCAGAGTAAAAAACTTCCTTACTTCTAACAAGCCCGTTCGCCAGCGACTATCTCCGCCAAAGAAAGGCGTATTATCTCTTATGAGTAAAGAAGCATATAAACCTTTAGGCGGGTTGATTAAACGCGGTCTGCTATCAAAGGTTACTTTGGCCACCATGCCAGAGGCCAAGGCTTCTGTATCTATGTTTGAACCAAACGGAACTATTGCACCCCTATGCCGCGGCGATAAATCTTCTCTGATGTTCCAAAACCTATCAAAATAATAACCCAAACCCATGTAAAAATTGGGCGCTACCTTTTTCATTACTGTTTGACGCATTTTAAGATACAGAAACTCAATAGCAGATGCAGGAGCCTCTAAAGAATTTTGACCTATGCCATACGTAAGTGATGGAAACTTCATAAAACGGTTATCAGAAACAATATGATACTTGTTCTTGGGCGTCCAAATGCTCAAAATTAAGGGCAAAATAAGCTGCTTATATTGTGTTACAGAAACCAAAGTAAACACACTCGATTGATTGGTTTCGGCATTTTTTTTGGTTTTAAAAACCCCATTGGCCGCAATAAATGTAGCAAAGCCCGTTTGCAGAGAATAACCAAAACCTGGCACCACAGCAAAATAAAAACGTTTCAGCTGGTTAATAGAATCTTTGTTTTTTAGTTCTCGCTTACTAAATTTCAAACGCAAAAAAACATCAGAAATATCTTGTTCTAAAGAATCTTCGGGCTCTATTTCTTCGGGTATAGCAGCTATGCTATCTAATTTAAAATGGGTAAAATGCGTAGTATCCTGTGCTTTGGTTCGAACCAAACCCAATGATAACAGGCTAAGAAGGGCGATACTGCGAACTAAAAAGGCCAACATTTTAAAGCGTTAAATTACAAATGTAGAAAAAAGATTGAAAAGCAATACTTTTGCGGGCCAACTTTATGGCCTTTGGTGCCGCTAAGTTAGGCAATTAATACATACATGAGTCTTAAAAAGGAAATTGATAAGAGAAAAACCTTCGCGATTATTTCTCACCCAGATGCTGGAAAAACCACTCTCACAGAAAAATTCTTGCTTTTTGGCGGGGCTATTCAGGTGGCAGGCGCTGTAAAAAGCAACAAAATAAAGAAAACATCTACTTCCGATTTTATGGAGATAGAGAAACAACGTGGTATCTCTGTTGCAACCTCGGTAATGGCTTTTGAATACTTAGACAAACGTGTAAATATTTTAGATACGCCCGGCCACAAAGACTTTGCAGAAGATACCTACAGAACCCTTACCGCGGTAGATAGCGTAATTCTGGTGATAGATTCTGTTAAAGGGGTAGAAGAGCAAACCAAGCGCCTGGTAGAAGTTTGCCGTATGCGAAACACGCCTGTTATTATTTTTATTAATAAAATGGACCGTGAGGGAAAAGATCCGTTTGATTTAATTGAAGAAATAGACCAAACCCTCCACATTCAAACCAGGCCGCTTACTTGGCCTATAAACCAAGGCGCCACATTTAAGGGAGTATACAATTTGTTTCGCAATAGCCTCAATTTGTTTGAATCGAACAAAACGCAATTGGCAGATGCGGTAATTAATATTGCCGATTTAAATGGCAACGAAATATTAGATTACGTTAGCGAAAAAGATACTAAAAAACTGCGTGAAGATGTAGAATTAATCAATGGTGTTTTTGAACCTTTTGATGTAGAACTTTACCAAAGTGGCTTGCTTGCGCCGGTATTTTTTGGTTCAGCCATTAATAATTTTGGGATACAAGAATTACTAGAAACTTTCTTGGAAATTGCACCTAGTCCGCGCAACCGCGAAGCACTAGAGCGCATGGTGGCAGCAGAAGAACCTAAGTTGAGCGGATTTATTTTTAAAATTCATGCCAACCTCGACCCCAACCACCGCGATAGAATTGCCTTTATGCGCATTTGCTCTGGCAAGTTTGAACGCAATACGTTTTATTACCATACGCGTACCAACAAAAAGCTAAAATTTGCCAACCCCGCCACGTTTATGGCCAACGAAAAAATACTTACTAGCGAGGCATATCCGGGCGATGTAATTGGCTTATACGATAGCGGTAATTTTAAAATTGGCGACACCTTAACAGAAGGCGAAAACCTACATTTTAAAGGCATTCCCAGCTTTTCGCCAGAAATATTTAAGGAGTTAGAAAACCGCGACCCTATGAAAACCAAACAGCTAGAAAAGGGTATTTCGCAGCTGAGTGAAGAGGGCGTGGCGCAGTTGTTTATTCAAAACCCGGGTAATAGAAAAATTATTGGCACCGTGGGTGAGCTTCAATTTGAGGTAATTCAATTTAGACTTGAACACGAATATGGCGCCAAATGTGCTTTTATCCCGCTTAAGTTTTGGAAGGCATTTTGGATAACTTGCACCGATAAAAAAGTACTCGATACTTTTATGCATAGAAAGGCTTACGCCATTGTGCACGACAAAGAAGGCAACCCCGTTTTCTTAGCAGAAAGCGAATGGAATATTACCCTTTCTAAAAACGATTTCCCTGAGATTGAATTTCATACCATTTCTGAGTAAGAGGCGAGATGCAAGAATCCAGAGTCCAGAATCCAGAGTCCAGAGTCCAGACTTTTTCCTGACTTCCGCAGATTTTTTAAAACCTGAGTTTAATTTTTTACAAAGCACTAATAGTCAATGTTTTTGTGTTGTATAAATTTTCGATTTTGGGTGTTAATTTCTGTTTTTGGAATAGATTTGCGCCATGTTTGTTAGGAAATTAAAACATAAAAATGGTAAAATCTATATTCAAGTTGTAGAAAAGGTAAACAATCGGTATATTGTTAAAAAAAGTTTTGGCTCTGCCAATTCTGAATATGATTTGCAAAAGGTGATTTCAGAAGCTGAACAATGGATTAAAAATCTTCAAGGTCAGCATGAATTTGACTTTGAAAATGAAAAAAGATTATACCTTGATTTATTAACCTCGATAACCTCTCACAAGCTTATAGGTATTGATTTAGTATTGGGCAAAATTTTTGACGAAATTGGCTTCAATAAAATTGAAGATGAATTATTTAAAGATTTAATACTCTATCGCTTGGTTTTCCCAAGAAGCAAGCTAAAAACCACCGAATATCTGGGCCGTTTTTCTAATAAATTTTATACCGAAGATGATATTTATCGTTATATGGATAAGCTCTATAACACGCAAAAAGAGCTAGTGCAACAGATTAGCTATGAGCATACCTTAAAAATCTTGCCTAATGGCATAAGTGTAGTTTTTTACGATGTTACCACTATTTATTTTGAGACAGACGATGAAGATGATTTACGTAAACCAGGATTTTCAAAAGAAGGTAAGCATCAAAATCCGCAAATTGTGTTGGGCTTGTTGGTTAGTGAAGGTGGTTACCCTCTGGCGTATGATATTTTCGAAGGTAAACAATATGAAGGGCAAACGATGATCCCCATCATTAATGGATTTAAAGAAAAATATAAAATCGAACAACTGATTGTTGTGGCAGACTCGGGCTTGCTTTCTACGGAAAATATCCAAGAATTAATCACAAATAAGTATGAATTTATTTTAGGCGCCAGAATCAAAAATGAAAAGTATAACATTAAGAATAAAATACTCGCATTGTCTCTAAAAGATGGCGAAAGTTCAATCATTGTCAAAGATGATTTAAGCTTGATTATAACTTATTCTGACTCCCGTGCAAAGAAAGATAAATACAATAGAGAAAAAGGTTTAAAACGGCTAGAAAAAAACCTAACCACAGGTAAATTAACCAAAAGTAAAATCAACAATAGAGGGTATAATAAGTTTTTAGAAATGGATGGTGATATTCAAGTAAAAATAAACAAAGAAAAAATCATAGAAGATGAAAAATGGGATGGACTTAAAGGGTATATTACGAATTCAACATTGTCAAAAGAGCGTATTTTAGAGAATTACAGACAACTTTGGCTCATAGAAAAAGCATTTAGAATAGCCAAAACTGATTTAAAAATAAGGCCGGTATTCCACTATAAACAGAGGCGAATTGAAGCACACATTTGCCTGAATTTTGTTGCATACAAGATTTACAAAGAACTAGAAAGGCAACTTAAAGAAAAAAAGTCTGACCTATCGTCAGTGAGAGTTATAGAAATTTCACAAAGTATCTATGAGATAGAAATTACTACTCCAAAACTGAAAGAGAAAATAAGAAAAATACTACTATTAACAGAAGAGCAAAAGCAATTATCAAAAATTTTTGATTTTGGGTGTTAATTTGCGGAAGTCAGGAAGAATGGCATTGTTTCTAAAGAGAAGGTGTTCGTTCTTTTACGAAGCTTAAATGATACTCCTGATTTTTATTTAGCCATTCAAAATCCGGAGGATGATTTTTGGAGGGATAAGCCTGGTATTAAGCAATACATAAAGGAGCTGAAGCTGTATCAGATTAAACAAACCAATTCATTATTTTTATCTGCCTTGAAGAATTTGA
>JAUYMZ010000068.1 GCA_030699355.1 Bacteroidota bacterium
CACCCACCTCCCCGCAAACAAAACACCCCCGCAAACGCCCCCACACCAAACCCCCAAACCCACCAAGACCAACAACAACCAAAGACAAAAGACCAAATACCAACAACCAAAAAAGCTTTCTTTTGCGGCGAACACTTCTTATCTTTGCTGGCGATAAGATTGAGCTATGATAAGTACGCAAACAATTGAGCAGGTATTAGCCTCTCAACGAAAGAGGTTGTTAGGGCGGGATTTGGGTCAGCCCAGGAATTTGGGAGTTAGGATAAGAAAATTACCTGCCTTGCATTCGCACGCTTTGATAGTAACGGGGATAAGGCGTTGTGGCAAGAGTACCTTGTTGCAGCAAATTCACGATGGGTATCAAGATTCTGCTATCTATATTAATTTTGAGGACCCTAGGTTAGCAGGTTTTAATTTGGAAGATTTTAACCGTTTACATCACCTGGCAGGAAGGTAGAAGTTTATTTTTTTGATGAAATACAAAATGTGCCACAGTGGGAGGGTTTTGTGAGATTTAGGCTGGATGAAGGTTACGCAATATTTATAAGTGGTTCTAATGCAGAGATGTTGAGTAAGGAGTTGGGTACTAAGTTAACGGGAAGGCATATTTCGATGGAACTATTTCCGTTTTCATATAAAGAGTTTTTGGAATTTATTGGGGAAGAGACAAGTGCAGAAAATACCTATACCTATTTAAAAGGAGGCGGGTTTCCAGAATACTTAAAAACCCAAATGCCAGAGGTTTTGGTTCAGGCATTTAATGATATTTTGATACGTGATATAGCTGTGAGGTATCATTTAAAACAGCATTTGGTTTTGCAGCAATTAGCAGTTTGGTTGGTTTCTAATGTGGGTAAATCTATTACAGGAAATAGTTTACGCAAGATATTCAATATTGCCTCATCGAGCACAATGAGTGAGTATTTAAATTACCTGAGTGATGCTTATTTGTTTTTTTTCTTGCCTAAATATAGCTTTTCTGCCAAAGCACAATTGGTGAGTGCCAGAAAGGTGTATTGCATTGATAATGGCTTTATTGAGGTAAATTCATTATCGGCCTCAGCGGATGAGGGTAGGTTATTGGAAAACATGGTTTTTATGGAGATTAGGAGGAGGTGGAAGGATGTGTTTTATTATACGGATAAATGCGAATGTGATTTTGTGGTATTTGAAAAGAAAAAAGCCACGAAATTGTTTCAGGTTTGTTGGCAGGTAACTGAAGATAATATTGGCAGAGAGATGGAGGGATTGAAGGATGCCATGACGTTTTTTGGTTTGAATGAAGGGCAAATAATAACCTATATGCAGCAGGATGTTTTTGAAGAAAATGGTGTTAGGGTAGAACTAATCCCATTTCATGCTTGGGTTGTTGGTTTGGCCACGGATTTTCACGAATAACATTGCCACGAATGCACGAATAACATCGCCACGAATGCACGAATGATTTTTGCCTGCGGCGGGTATTGTATAATGGGCATTGAGATATCAAACCCGTGGGCTTTAGCCCACTATTAAAAAAAAAGGCCAAAAAAGAACACGAATGAAGGCAAAAAAAATCACTAGCCCCTAGTTTCAACTAGGGGTAAACGATGCCCACGCCCCAACACCTCACCTCCTGGCAAACAAAACACCTTTTTAACCGCCGCCCACGCCCCAACACCTCACCTCACCTGGCAAACAAAATATCCCTTTTTAAACGATGCCCACGCCCCCACACCAAACCCACCAACAACACAATGACCAAACGACCAACGACCAACGACCAACTGTGGTCTCATGAAATAAGTTTACATAAAGTTTGTTGAAAACTTTTAAAAAACAAGTAGGTTTATGAGAAATTTTAAAAAAGTGAGGCGAACATTTAGCACAGAATTTAAGAAAGAAAAGGTAGGTCTTATTGAGCAAGGTAAACTAAAGATTAAAG
>JAUYMZ010000076.1 GCA_030699355.1 Bacteroidota bacterium
TCCTCAACATATACCTTCTGAAACCTGCGTTCTAAGGCTTTATCCTTTTCAATGTAGCGCTGGTATTCGGCCAAAGTTGTGGCACCAATGGCACGTAACTCGCCGCGAGCCAAGGCAGGCTTTAAAATATTGGCTGCATCCATGGCGCCTTCTCCCCCGCCACCTGCTCCAACAAGTGTATGAATTTCATCTATAAAAAGTATCAGCTCGCCATCGCTTTGAATAACCTCTTTTACCACCGATTTTAAACGCTCTTCAAACTCTCCTTTGTATTTGGCACCCGCAATTAAGGCGCCCATATCCAAAGAAAACACCCGCTTACTTTTCAAATTTTCTGGCACATCGCCGCTTACTATTCTGTGAGCCAAACCCTCTGCTATGGCGGTTTTACCTACACCAGGTTCGCCAATTAAAATCGGATTGTTTTTGGTTCTTCGCGATAAAATCTGAAGCACGCGCCTAATCTCTTCATCCCTGCCAATCACTGGGTCGAGCTTACCCAAACGAGCTAAATCGTTTAAGTTCTTAGCATATTTATTTAAAGAATTATATTGGTTTTCGGCATGTTGAGAATCTACTTTGCTACCGCCACGCAATTCTTTGATGGCAGCTTTTAAGTTTTTCTCAACTACCCCCGCGTCCTTTAACATATTACCTGTGGAATCGTTGGTCTGAACCAAAGCCAATAATAAATGTTCTACTGCCACAAACTCATCGCCAAACTCTTTCATTAAAGTTTGCGATTTAATGAGGACTTGATTTGCATTGGAAGAAAGGTATAAAGAGTTGTTGCCACTTACTTTGGCTAAGGATTTTAAATTGGCTTCTAAGGCTTGGTTCAGCCTAGTAATATTGGCATCTACCTTCTTTAATAAAAAGGCAATGGTTTGTTCATCGGTACTAAGCAAACCTTGCAACAAGTGCGCAGTTTCTATGGCCGAATGCGATCTCTCGGTAGCCAATTGCTGCGCCTGCTGAATAGCCTCCTGGGCCTTAATGGTAAAATTATTTAAGTTCATGGTTTTTATTGAGTGTTAAGTTTTAAGTGTTAAGTGTT
>JAUYMZ010000077.1 GCA_030699355.1 Bacteroidota bacterium
TGCAAATTTTCTATGGAAACAGGGTAAGCAGGTTTTTCTGCCAAAGGTTTTTCCATTATTTGCTGAAAATTTTGCAAGGAGGCTTCGGCTTCACGGTAACTTAAAATTACATTTCCCATTTCTTGCATAGGACCAAAAATAAAGAAGGAGTAAAACTGCAATGTCATAAGTTGACCCAAACTCATTTGGTCTTTAAAAATCATGTACATCAGCACAAAAAGAATGGTCTGACGTAAAAAGTTAACAATGGTACCTTGTAAGAAACTGATACTTCTGATATCTTTTACCTTTTGAAGTTCGAGTTGTAAAATCTTTTGGGTAGAAAGATGTAAACGTTTCATTTCTTGGTGTGTTAAGCCCAAACTTTTAATTAATTCAATATTGCGCAAAGATTCGGTAGTTGAGCCTGCTAAAACCTTTGTTTGGGCTACAATACGTTGTTGTACCACCTTTACTTTTTTAGATAAAATACTGGTTAAGCCAGCTAATAAAAAACTTGCACCAAAGTATAGAATAATCAACCAAGGTTGCACTTGTATGGCATAAATTACAACAAATATAATTCCAACCAAAGAGGTGAAAAAGATATTGATGAAATTTAAAATAAACTTTTCAGAGTCTGTTCTTACTTTTTGCAAAACGTTGAGTAATTCACCACTTCGTTGGTCTTCAAATTCTTGAAAGGGCAATTGCAGGGCATGTTTTAATCCATCTGTATAAACAGCTGCGCCAAATTTTTGAATAATTAAGTTGAGCGTATAATCTTGAAAAGCTTTGGCAATTCTACTTACCATGGCCACACCTATGGCTGCCGAAATAAGTAAGCCCACCCCTTTTAAAAAGGTTTGCTCGTCGTAATCGCTTGGTCTGCTCGCAAATCTATCTACCAGTTTCCCATATATAAAGGGGTCTAACATAGAAAACAACTGATTAATGGCGGCCAATAAAAGAGCCAAACCCACTAGATTTTTATAATTTTTTAGATATTTTAATAGTATTTTCATGAAAGCGAATTCCTTAAGTAATAAATGAGGGATGCAAAGTTAAACAGCAAATTCACAAAATAAGATTTAATTTTAGGTTAAAACAAAAGCGATGTTCTCACCTCTATTTTAATTTCCTAAAACCACCCTAAAACCATTGTGAATATTGCGACCGCTGGGCATGTAATTGCTGCGGTTGCTTACACGACAATAAATATTTTCGTCTTCCCAACTGCCACCTCTTAGTACTTTAAAGGTACCACTCATTGGACCTAAAGGGTTACTTTTATCGGAGGCAGAATACGGACCATACCAATCGCTGCACCACTCCCAGGCATTGCCACTCATATCGTACAATCCCAATTCGTTGGGGTATTTACTAGCTACAGGATAGGTTTTGGTATCATTGTTCCAAGCCACATAAGCCACTTCAAAACCACCACTGTACATGGTACGCTGACGGTATTTTCCGCCGCGAGCGGCAAATTCCCATTCGGCTTCGGTGGGCAAGCGAAAGGCAATTCCTGCTTTTTTGCTCAACCAAGCGCAATACGCCGTGGCATCGTACCAAGAAACATTTACAATTGGGTGCTTAGGCAGCCAATTCCATGGAGGAGCTGATGGCATGGCACGTTTTGTATCGGTGCAAAACTCTTGGTATTGGGCAACAGTAACTTCTGTTTTAGCCATTTTAAATGGTCTGATCCAAACCTTTTGTTGCGGTAATTCATCTTTCTCACCGGTGTTTGTTTCGTCGCCCATTAAAAAAGTATCGCCTTCAATGGATATCATTTCGGGGAGTATTTGGGCAAATATAGCATTAAAACTGGCAGCGAAAATGGTAAAACAAACCAAGAAAAACCATCTTTTAAAGCTGCCATATATTTTCATAGGAACAAAGAATTTTTTCAACAAATGTAATCAAGCATATTACGAAATACAATGGGAACAAACGTTTTTAGTTGATTGATTTACATTTATAAATAAATTAATTTGGAAAGAAATTCACTATGAAAAGGGCCGAATTTGATTCTAATAATAATCCTATGCTATATTCGTAGCTGAATGACAAAAAGATTTTTCATTTCACTGCTTATCATACTCCAATTTACTCAGTTGTTGTTGGCTCAAAAGGAATGGTCATTAACAAAAAATACAGAAAACATCCAAGTTTACGTGCGCGATTATCCGGGTTTGTCCATCAAAGAATTAAAGACCATCGCGGTGTTTGAGTGTCATGCGCAAACATTGGTTCAGCTTATAAGCCATATTTAAACTTTTGCTTACGCAATTTCTCAATTAGCAAGGCATAAATATGAATGATAGTATGGGTATTCAAACTTATTAGAAATTATAAATATACTATTTTTTGGTTTAAGTTTATTCTTTTTTCCAAACTTTATAGGTATGTGTATGGGTGTTGGTATATATGCGAAGCAAATAAAATCCAGCTTTTAAATAACCTAAATCGTTTATGGTAAAGGTAGTATTTAAAGCAACACCACTAGTAGACAATATTTTCATTCCGTTTTGATCGTATAAATTGAAAATAACCTGATCAGCATTTTCATTAACAAAATCTACATTAATCTCATTAACAAAAGGGTTAGGATAAGCCATACCAAACGAAGGTTGATCTCCTTTAACGTCTACCTTACGAATAGCGCTATATTCAAAACTACCATCTATATCCACTAATTTTAATCGGTAGAAAATAGCTGATTGGGAGGCCGCAAATTGCAAAGCCTGATTATGAAAGGCACTATATCTTATCATTTTAGTAGAATTACCAGCTGCATTTATTTGTGTTATTGGTTCAAAACTGTTTCCATCTATGGAAGCTTGAACCTCAAAATAATCAGAATTTATTTCGCTTACAGATGCCCAATTTAGTCGAACATCTTCACCATCTCGTGTAGCGTTAAACCAAGCAAGTTCAATGGGTAGTAAATGACTTATAGCTTCATCTGCCCCCATATAAGTTTTTACATTATTTCTAATTTGTCCATCAAAATCTAATAGAACAAACGAAAGCGGATTACACCCTAAAATTACATTACCCAATGAAGAACCAGATAAGTGCAAATTAGAATCGTTTTGAAACACCAAAGTTGTGCTAACAGAATTTAAATCTATGTTGTATGCTAGAGTCCAATCGCTTAAATTTAACAAGCTACTTGCATTGCTAAGCGCAATTGCACTGTTAGAAAATAGTGCATTATAATCAGAGGTTAACGTTAAACTGGTATCTACACCTAAAGTAAAATGCCCCCCACCACTTGTGGCATTTATGCGTTTATTTACAAAAATATTATTTAGCAACGTATCAATTGCCGTATTAGTTCTCCTGAACGCAAATGTATTAACGGCATTATTTAGAACACCCGCTCCATGAATATTTATTGTATTATGGTATAAAGCAATCATTCCCACTGTTTTTAACACGCCATTTATTTGGGCCGAACCAATATAAGATGCGCCTGTAGAATCAGAACCAATACTAATCATATTATTAACTAATTTCAAGGGGAAAGTAGTTGAACCTGCACCAGCAGATATTCCAGTTAATATAGCGTTGTCATTATTTTGGTTCGAACCAAGTCCAAAAATATGGTTATTTTCTATGCTATTATTGCTGGCAGTATTTGTTGAACCATAATATATTCCGATAGCAGCAGATGCTACGCTAAGGGTTGGTGTTAGTATTAAATTATAAATGGTATTATTAGCAATAAATTGGCTACCACTGCTTGAAGTTACCGTTGTAATTCCGTTAATAGAGGCAGACTGATTAACATTGGGATTTCTAGATTCTGAATATAAATCAGAGATAATATTTTGCGTAATATGCGTTCTAGCAGTTGAAACGCCTGTAACATAAATTCCTTTTACCCCATTGTTTGCCCCATTAAAGGTACTTAAAACCGACAAATTTCTTATCCAATTTTTTGTAAAATGCAATTGATTGCCAGTTGCTCCGCTGGCTACTATTCCCATTACATTAATACCTCCTATAGAACTAAACATACTTTGAATACTATTAGCTGTGGTATTTGAACCAATAAAATTATTCTCTACATAAAAAGGATCAGTAAACGTTCCAGTTAAATAAATACTCAAAATTTGCATGTTTCCTGATGCATTTAATTGCTGTCCACTAAATGAACCAATAACATTGTTTTTTATGAATCCGGTTGTCCCAGATATCCTTATTCCATATACATTGGCTAAGGCAGTTGTGCCTAAATGTGTCATGGTTAAACTATGATTACCAATATCACTTCCAATAATGTTATGGCTTATATCAATATGTCCGTTTGTAGTAAAGATTCCAGCATAAAAATTAGTAACCGTAGAAAAAACGACCATATTTTTAATAATATTTCCCTGAATATAGGATAGGGTTGAATTGCTCACTGCATTTACCTCTATACCTCTACATGTAATACCAACATTGGTAGAAGTGTTTCCAAGCTCAAATATACTTCCAGTAATGCCCGTTATGTTACCGCCAATATTATTTTCGATTATATAAAAACCCTTTCCATTTAAATCATTGATATAAATAGCTTTAAAATTAACCGCCGTGGTAAGCGCTGGAGTTGATGATGGATGTCGTGCCGCAGTTTGATAAAAATTATTTCCCAAACCTATACCACCAATAATCCAATCAGAACTACCTGTACTCAGATGAATTCCAGATGGCAATGAGGCAGAAACATTACTAAAAAAATCAAAAAAATCACTAGTAAAAATTTTATTAAATTTATTAGATGCTGCATTACTATTTCCTGAGGAGAATAAACAATTTAAGCTGGAACTATTTCCATTTATTTTACAATTTCTAATGGTATTAAAA
>JAUYMZ010000089.1 GCA_030699355.1 Bacteroidota bacterium
CAAAACCGTTTTACCAACCCTTCGCGGCCCCAACAACAACAAAACCTTATTAGGTTGCAGTTGCTCCTTTATATTCTCTTTGATACTTCTTTCTACGTTTTGCATGACAAATAATTTCCACAAATATATAAAATTCAGTCAATATACCGACTGAATTATATTAAATTCAGTCAACATACTGACTGAATTAATATAAATTCAGTCAGTTCAAAGAAGCTGTTCTAACAAAAATTACAGGTTTTAATAAAAAAAATGCTGTGAATTAACGCAATGTAAGTTACCGTAATGCAGGTTGCGGCAACAAAATGACCCTAAAAAAACTTAAACTTCTAATAGCTGCTCCGACAAAAACTCCCAAGTAAATTTCTGCTTTTCTTCGGCCACTCCAGCTGAGAAAGCATCGTACTTTTGCGCTTGGTAAAAGTTCTCTATGGCACCAGCAATTTCAACGGAATCTTGCTGGCAAACGTATCCCACTTTACCCGCGGGCACCAATTCTGATAGTCCGCCAACATCTGTAACCAGCATCGGTTTATCGTAGAAATAGGCAATTTGAGTTACCCCACTTTGTGTGGCGCTAATGTAGGTTTGCACCACCATATCCGAAGCCGAAAAGTAGGCGGCCACCTCATTGTTTGGAATAAAATCTGTTTTTAAAACCACATCATCGGCCAAACCCAATTCGTTTATTTGGGCCAAATAGGGTTCTGAAGGTTCATAAAACTCACCTGCAATAATTAATTTTACCTTGTATTTTTCCCTATCAACTTTTGCAAAACTATCGAGTAATAGGTTCAAACCTTTATATTTTCTAATGAAGCCAAAGAAAAGTAAATAGTTATAATTTGGGTTCAACCCTAATTGCTCTTTGGCATCCTTTTTTGTTTGGGCTGAACCAAACATATCATACATGGGATGCGCTACGTAAGCTACTTTTTTATTAGGTTGGAGTGCTTGGGCCTGTGCTTGCACCTCTTTAGACATGCTTAAAAAACCATGACAGCTATGGAGAAAGTAGTCAGTAAAAGCCGAATCAAAAAATCGTTTTTCGTGCGGCACAATATTATCTGTAATGGCAATTACCCTGGCGCCAGATTTTTGTAATAAGCGCGCAATGGTGCCAAAAGACGGCGCCATAAAACTCATCCAATACCTAAAAATTACTAAGTCGTATTTCTTACGTGCGAACTTCTTTCCAACCCCTATCCAATTCAGTGGGTTGATAGAGTTTATCTCAGAATAAATGCGGATATCATTGGGTTTAGGGTCAGACGAAAATTGCGTTTTGCCCGGAAAAAGCAAGCTTGGATATTGCAAAGAGAAACTCAAAATTTCGCAATCATGACCTTGTTCTATAAATGCCCGGCACAATCTTTCGTTGTAAGTGGCCAAACCACCACGCAGCGGGTAGGCAGGACCCACAATAAGTATTTTTTTCTTAGGCATCAAATCCAATTTTTTGGGTAATGCCATATTCGTTTCGCTCGCTGGCATTTCTCGAAATCATTTCGCCGATAAAGCCTGCTAGAAACAATTGAGAACCCACAATTAGAGCTACTAAACACAAGAAAAATAGCGGTTGGTCTGTAATATTTCTAGATACAGTGATGCCATTGTATACCAGATAAATTTTCTCCATACCAATATAAATAGAACCTAAAAAGCCAAACATAAACATAATGGTTCCCCAAACACCAAAGAAGTGCATGGGTCTTTTACCAAATTTAGAAACGAAGAAAATGGTCAGTAAATCTAAGAAACCATTGATGAAACGAGAAATGCCGCCAAACTTAGTTGTACCGTATTTACGTGCGCGGTGTTGCACCACTTTTTCGGCAATATTTTTAAATCCGGCCCACTTGGCAATAACTGGAATATACCTGTGCATTTCGTTGTAAACCTCAATAGATTTTACAACTTCTTGGCGATAGGCTTTTAGTCCGCAATTAAAATCGTGCAAGGGAATGCCAGAGATTTTGCGCGTAGCGGCATTAAAAAACTTGGTTGGAATGGTTTTAGTGATGGGGTCGTAACGCTTTTTTTTCCAACCACTTACTAAATCATAACCCTCTTCTGTAATCATTTTGTAAAGTGCAGGAATTTCATCCGGACTATCTTGCATATCTGCATCCATGGTAATTACTACCTCACCCTGTATGGCATGAAAACCAACATTTAGAGCGGCCGATTTACCATAATTCCTTCTAAACTTTATGCCTTTAATGGCAGGATTTCGACGGGCATTTTCGTTTACTAATTTCCAAGAATTATCAGTACTACCATCGTCTATTAAAAGAATCTCATAAGAGAACTTATTTTCCTCCATGATACGCTCTATCCAAGCCAATAATTCTGGGATAGATTCATCCTCATTTAAAAAGGGTATAACTACCGAAATATCAATTTTTGCCGTATTCATTTAGTTATCTAATGATTTATAAGCACCATCAGGGTCTTCGCGTTTTACAATAAAAGCTACAATTAAAGAGGCAACAATACCATAAAAGAAGTTACCAATAAAACCACCCAAGTTTATAACCCAAGGAGATTTTACATACGACAAAACCTTCATTTGTGCTTCAATTTCATCTTCTGTGGCGCCACTTTCAATTAATTGCCTTTTGGATTCTGTAATCATATTCGACATAAAATCTACGTCGATATACGTTAGAAAAACATAAAAATAAATGGTAAGCAAAACCGAGGCACAAAGTGAAATAAACATACCCGCTTTAAAGGCTTGTCCGTATGTGCTGAACCCATTCTGCGTTTCATTTTTTACCGCTTGCATACCAAAATAAATAGAGCCCAAAACAATGCCTAAATTAAGCGCACTGTTTAAATATTTTAAACTAATTTGTGTACCAGAAATATACATTACCAAGTTTAAAGCTACAGACAACAAGGTATAAATTAAACCGAACTTGGCAATAATTTGCCATTTATTCTCTTGCGTGGTATTTTCCATTATTTAAAAATTTAGTTTTCTTTAAAAGCAATCATAGCGTGTAAAACGGCCGACTCAAAAGGAGTTAAGCCTGTCTCCCACTCGCCTTTGTCTGCAATGCCCTCAGAATATTGAAAGAAGAACACTAAAGGAACAAAATATTCCTGCAAGCCCGTATCCGTTTTCACTGTTTTTTGCACATCTCTAATACCGGCAAGGTCGGCATCCAAAATATCCTCATTTACAATTAAGCTCTCATAAATGCGGTATTCATCTTGGAACTCATCTTCACCAACCAATAAAAACTCAGTTAAAAAATCATCTAAATGAGGTGCTATTTCAGTTTCTTTCGCTTCACTCAAATACAAAAATAAATTGAGCATTTCAGAGCCTCTATCGAGGGTTTTATTTTCAATATCATTCCATTCTTGCGAATCAAAATAATCTGGCTCATGCATTTCCTCAGAAAGATAATGTACCATCAAAATATCAAAAAGTACATCTGCCAAAACCTCTTGATTGGGATGTGCCAAAACCCAGGCATCTAATTTCTCGCTACGCTCTAAAAATGGAAGGGATTCATCAAATAAAAAGCTGGCCAATTGTCCAACTAACTCTGATGTAGAATCACCCGAAGCATGGTGATGAATAAGGGCCTCTAAACTGTTATAAGTTGCGGTATTTTCCATAATAATTATTTTAGGCATGAATGTGTAATTGACTCTTACACATCACATGGGTGATGGTTCCTTGCAAAGTAGTTTTAAGCAAAGGAGTATTTTCTGATTTTGAATGATTAAATTCGTATTTCCAATTTCTATTTGGGTTAAACAATAGGAAGTTGGCTAAGGTATTTTCGTTTATTTCGGCCTGAACCAAATTTAAGATATTTCTAGGTTGAAAAGTTAGAGCAGCAATTACTTTGGCTAGCTCTACCTGCTTGGGCTTGGCTTGCAATAAAGCAGGCAACAAGGCCTGAAGGCTTATCATACCTGGCAGCGCATATTCAAATTCTACCTGCTTGCTTTCCTTATCTTGAGCTTGGTGATTGCTCACAATGGCATCTATGGTACCATCTTGAATTCCCTCCCACAAAGCTTTTTGATCGGCTTTGGTTCTTAGATGCGGAATGAGTTTAAAATGGGTATCGTAATCTTTTAAATTTTCATCGGTAAAACACAAATTGGCAAAAGCAACATCGGCAGAAATTTGCAATCCTTGTTTTTTTGCTTTACGAATTAATTCAACAGCACCTTTACTACTTATAGCAGAAAAATGAAGTTTACCCCCTGTATATTTTACCAATTCAATATCTCTGTGAACCATTAATTCTTCTGCCAAAGAAGGAACACCTTTTAATCCTAGTAAGGTACTCATTTCGCCTTCGTGCATTTTGGTTCCTTCGCTTAAGAACTTATCTTCTGGGTAAACCAAAGTTAATCCATCAAAAATTTTGTTATAAAGCAAAGCTCTCAATAACAAACCGCTGTGTTGAATAGGCCGATTGGCATCTGTAAAACCGATGGCTCCCGCCAATTTCATATCGTATAATTCGGCCAAATCTTCCCCATTTCTATCTTTGCTAATGCATCCATAAGCATGCAGGTAAACTGGCAAGTTTTTGCTGTGGTTTAATACGTAATCTATTCCAATTTTAGAATCGCGGGCAGGATTGGTAGAAGGCAGTAAAGCTACATCGGTAAACCCGCCACTTAAGGCTACTTTTGCTCCACTTTCTAGGGTTTCTTTTTGTTCGTTACCTGGGTCGCAGAAATCTGCGCGCATATCGCAAAATCCAGGCATAATATAGGAACCGCTGGCATCAATCAATTTGTACGATTTATTTGAACCGGCAACGGAGGAACCTGCCAACTGAATTTTCTCTATTTGGCCGTTGTGGAGCCATATATCGCATATTTTGCCATGAAATGGCGAACGTAAATCAACAACCTGTGCTTTGCTTATTAAAAACTTCATCCTCCAAAGAATTTCATGCTACTAGATATGGGCAAATATAGTTTTTTATCCTAAATTTAGCATGAGAAAATATGGAAAGGCAATTCCCATCAAAATCACACAAGAAAAGGCAATCATTAAACAGATAACAAGCTTATTTCCACCAAGCCAGCAAAGCAAATTCGGCCAACAAAAAAAGCAATGCCAAGGCCAAAGCCCATTTCCAATATTGGCTTCCTGTTTCTGCCAAACGCAATTGTTCACTAAAAACGGCTAAATCATCCGCTACCTTGCTCGCCGGAATGGATGCTAGCAAGTCGTCTGGGTTCAAAAAACCCTGACTAGATTCGGCTCGAGAATAATTAAATGCCAATTTGGCCAAGCCCACCTCGCCCGATTTAACATCAAAAACTCCTGCCTCTTGTATTTGGCCATTTAAACTTCCAAACAAAGAACCATCTTTACTTTGCACCTCAATTAAATGTGATTCTTTACCTTTTTCAATGCTCAGCAATTTCTCTGATTGAACCAAAGGAATCTGAAAACTAGTTTTTTCGCCCAGTAAAAAACTCCCCTGCAAGGGCCTATTTCGTTGCAGAGGAAGATTCAACATAATTGGCACAAACAAGGGATGCTTTACCAAAGTGTTTATCTCCGGTTGCAAGGGAGAACTAAAAGCATATAGGCTACCCTTTTGCCATTTGGTTCGAACCAAAAAGGCCTCTTGATTTTTAAGAGAAAGAATGGTTCTGTATTGAGCCGATAACGGGGATAATTGCCAATACCCACTTACACTAGGTAAGTTTGAAAAATTAGGAATAGAGGAAAAAACTTGCGCAAACAATGGATCTTTGGGCTCTATCTCACCCACCTGTATGTTGCTAGAAACATAGGTTTGCATTCCCACACCTGCCTTAATTAAAAACTGCTGCAAGCTTGCTGCATCCGTAGGTTTTGCTGGTGGAATAAAAAGCACCACACCCCCATTTTGAATGTATTTATGTAATTCATCAGTTAAACCCGTGCTTAGGTATGTTGGTTCATTTAAAATAAGCAAGGCTTGCTGATTTAACTTAGCAAAATCTATTTGCTGCAATGCCATGTTGGTAAAACTGTAAAATGAATCTAAGTCGAAAACACGCTCAAAAGCAGGATTGGTATAATTATCATTAAGCACCATAACGGGCAAAGATTGTTGGGCTTTAGCCGCTAAATAATAAACATCATCAAATACTATTGGATAATCTGTAATAGATAAACTCAAGGCATGCCAATTATAATCTGTGAGGCTAAAAAATACGGTGGTATTTACTTTTTGTTTGGCTTTGCAACTTACATTTTGAATGGCTTTTTGAACCCCATCTATTTTTAAAACCAAGGGCTGATTTTCAAAATCGTTATCACTTTCATTTTTAATAACTACTTGTAATTTATTTTGGCTACCAATTTTAAGAAGCGGACTAGCAAAAAAGGCCGTATCAATCCAAACGTTTTGATTTTGGGTGGCCGCTAATGGAAGCAAATGAACCTTTAGGTTTTCGGATTGAACCACAGGACTTGGTTCCATGTTTTTCTGAAAATCACTTATCCAATACAGTTCACCTTGTTCCATTCCAACTTGTTCTATCAAGGCTTTTTGTCTGTTAAAGATGGCAGTTAAACTTCTATGTGCTGCACTTGGTTGCGTGGCTTGAATGGCAGTTAACACTTCGCTTTTATTAAGCTGACGCATGTATTTGCCCTCAAAATCATTATTCAGAAATTGAAAAACCTGCTGATTGGGGAAGGCGTTTACCAATGCCTCGGCCTTTATTTTGGCCTGATCCAATAAAGCGCCCTCACTGGCAAGGGCATTCATTGAAAAGCTATTATCGAGGTAAATAGAAATACCTGTTTTAGATAAAGGCACCTTATTTTCTTGACTAGGTATATAAGGTTGGGCAAATGCCAAAACCAGAAAACTAATGAGTAAAACGCGGCAAAGTAGGATCAGCCATTCTTTAATTTTTTGTTGCTTTTTGGTTTGCTCGGTAAGTTGTTTTAAAAAACGGATATCACTAAAAACAACTTTCTTATACCGTCTAAAATTAAACAAATGAATAAGTATAGGTATGGCTATTAAACCAAGCGCAAATAAAAACGAAGGATACAAAAACTGCATGTTGCAAAATAATTCAAATAATTGAAGAAAATCACAAAAACAAACTTTTAAATTCAAGGAAAATTACCTTGATTTGAATAATACAACAAAAAAACAATGAAAGGACTAATTTTTACTGAATTTTTAACAATGGTTGAAAAGAAATTTTCTATGGATTTAGTAGATGAAATTATAGAAATGTCTGAACTTCCAAATCAAGGCGCTTATACAGCAGTTGGAACATATAGTCACCACGAAATGAATGCCCTTGTGAGTGCCTTAAGTAAAAAAACAGGCATTGAACTAAACAGCTTATTGGTTGTTTTTGGAGAATATTTGTTTCAAACTTTGGCAAAATCCTATCCTCATTTTATCAATGAATCCAAAGGCCTTTTAGATTTTTTAGGAAGCATAGAAAGCTATATTCACATTGAAGTAAAGAAACTTTACCCAGATGCAGAACTTCCAAAATTTAGCAGCCATTATACAGATGATAAGACCTTAGAATTAACTTACCAAAGCGAAAGGCATTATGGAGCCTTAGCAGAAGGTTTAATAAATGGAGCCATCCTGCATTTTAATACAGGTAATTTAACTGGAAAAGAAAAATTGCCTGATGGTGGTGTAAAGTTTATTATTTCAACAAATGGATAATTCAATTATTCAGGACAATAAATGGGAAAAGAGATACCACCGGGAACGCATGGCCAGGTGGCAAGCAGAGAAACTATTAGAAGAAAAAAGTTTGGCCTTGTTTGAGCAAAATGAGCGCTTAAAACACCTAACCGAAAACTTAGAAAAACTTGTAAAACAGCGAACCATAGAGCTTGAAGAGGCTCTTGAAAATGCCAATCAAGCTAATTTAGCCAAACGAGATTTCTTTGCAAATATTAGTCATGAACTTAGAACCCCCTTAAACGGAATTATTGGCATGACACACCTTCTTTCGGATACCAATTTAAATAATATCCAGAAAGATTTTAACCATACCATTCTTATAAGTGGAGAGATTTTGCTGAACCTAATTAACGACATTTTAGATTTTTCTAAAATTGAAGCTGGCAAAATTGAACTAGAGCAAATTTCTTTCAATTTAAATCAAATTGTATATGAAATTTTAGATGTATTATCGGGAAGAGTGAGCGAAAAGGGCTTAGTTTTTTATGTAGAAGAAGACCCTAACATACATTCATATTTGA
>JAUYMZ010000092.1 GCA_030699355.1 Bacteroidota bacterium
AGTTTAAAACTTGCCCATTAAATAAAATTTGTCCAGAATCTGCTTCAGTAATTTGGGTTAAAATGCGAATAAGGCTGGTTTTTCCCGCACCATTTGGACCTAATAGGCCAAAAATTGAACCGGTTTGAACTGATAGGCTTACATCTTTCAAGGCTTGATGCTGCTGATAGCGCTTGTTGAGTTGATCAATTTGAATAATCATGCTGCAATTAAACTATATTTTAATTAGCTCGCCATTTCTTTTTGATTAATTTGTTTTTAATTTGATAAAAGGAAAAAAAATATGGTGGAGATTTGTGATTAATTGATTTTGTTTGTATTAGAATTTCAAATAAGATTAATATTATACCAGATGATAAATAGGTTTCATATATTTTTATTCCTTTTTGTTTTTGGAGTTTTTGATTCGAAGGAGATTACAGCCAGCGAAAGGCTAATTCCTCAAAAAACAAATGTTGTTTCGTTAGAAGGTTGGCGGATAGGATTTGGCCTTGGATATGCTTTTTATTTAGGCGACCAAATGGATTTTAAACTCACTAAAAAGTATGGTGAGTTTTCAGAATACAGACCTAATTTTACCATGAGTGCTTTTAAGCAAACCAGCCTGGAGAAGGAGTGGGGTTTGGTGCTAAAATTTGGTGGTTTTCATACCTTTAACAAAGAACCCATTTTTATGAATCAGTGCGATTTTACCGAAATTCAAGCTGTTTGGCAGCGTAGTTTAAATGATAATATTGGGTTAAATAACGGAAGATTTACAGCGAATGTTCAATATGGTTTGGGTTTAATTAGGTATAAAAGCCAGTATTTTGCAATTAATCCAAATTTTGAAACTATTGATTATGTTGTGTCTAGCGTAGGCTACGATTATGCTAATAGAACCAATTTAAAAGGGGATAGGCTAGAGGATATTCCCGAGAAAAGAATAGCACTTATTGGGAATATAGGATTGAATATGGGGGTTAAAATAGCCCGTAGCATAAACTTATATTGGGAAAATAGCCTTCAAATTAGCTCTACTGGTAAGTTATCTGGTAACCTGCTAAAAACCTCTATTATTCCAGATGGATACTTTTATACGGGTATAAATTTGTTTTGGCGTATTGGAGCTCCAGGCGGAAAAATGGGTTGTCCGAGATTTTGATAATACTTAACATAATTTGATATATTTGATGGGTTATTTAATTATTTCGTCTAGCAATCAATTATTTTATTATTTTTGAAAACTTAATTTTTTATTAAAAAGACCCCAATCATGCATAGGTTCAAACATTTGGTTGTTTTTGTTTTTATCTTTTTTCTTATAAGTCAATTTGCCATTGCTTATGAGCCTACTGTTTCATTAAACTATGTTGCACCGCAAAAACTAAAGCGAGTAAGTAAACCTTGGTTCATAGAAGATTTTAGATTTGGCGGTGGAGTTGGTTACGGTTTATATGTTACCAACCAAATGGATTATGAAATAACTACTAATTATGGTGATTTTAAGGAATTAATTCCAACCTATTTTGGGGCAATTTATAAAAAAGTAAATTCTCGTTTAGAAATGGGGGTTCAGGCCAGGTTTGGAAGTTTACTCTCCCTTAAATCTGATAATACCCAAGGTACAAGTTGCGATTTTAACGAAGTGCAAATTTCCGCTGTGTACAGTTTTACCGGGGATGTTGTTATGGATAGAAAACCATACACCATTAATGGTGTTTTTAGTTTGGGTGCTATTAATTTTAGGTCTAAATATTTTGAAGTAGATACCAAAACTCAAAAGGAAGGAAGAATAATAGGTTCAGTTGGGTATGGTAATGCAATAGCAGGAAAAGTTCAAACAGAGCGCCAAACCGCCCTTATCGCAAATACTGGAGTTGCCTTAGGATATAGATTGAATAGTACATTTTCATTATACTGGGAAACTACCTATAATATGAGCGCATCCAATAAAATGAGTGGCAATTTATTTAAAAGGTCTTTAATCCCACCAGATGGATACTTATACTCATCGGTGGGATTATTTATTCGTTTTTCGGGTAAAAGAGGACAACTATCTTGCCCCAAGTTTTAATTAAAAAACTCCTTCATCCTATCAAAAAATCCACTATCGCTTTTATCTGGCTTGGGCATAAAGTTTTCTGAAGTACGCAATTTTTCTAACATGGTTTTTTCTTCAGAGGTCATCTTTTTAGGTGTCCACACATTTACCTGAACCAATTGGTCTCCATGATATCCAGAATTTACCTCAGGTAATCCTTTTCCTCTTAAACGTAAGATTTTTCCCGCTTGGGTACCGGCGTCAATTTTAAGTTTCACTTTCCCTGTAACGGTAGGTATTTCTACTTGCGTACCCAAAGCTGCGTCGGCAAAGTTGAGATATAAATCAAAGATTATATTATTTCCATCTCTTTTAAGGGCTGGATCTTCAATTTCTTCAATTAAAATAATTAAGTCGCCCGGCATACCGCCTCTTTCTGGCGCATTGCCCTTGCCGCTCATAGAAAGCTGCATTCCATCTGCTACACCTGCAGGAATATTTACGGTAATTACCTCTTCGCCCTCTGTTCTTCCTGTTCCTCTGCAAGAACCGCAGCTGCTGGTTACAACAGAGCCTTCGCCGTTACAAGTAGGACAAGTTGCAGTGGTTGCCATTTGTCCCAAGAAAGTTTGGGTAACTTTTCGTACTTGACCAGAGCCGCCACAAGTACCACAATTTTTGAAAGAAGATTGATCTTTTGCGCCATTTCCATTGCAAGTTTTGCAAGCCACTTGCTTGTTAACTTTTAGTTTCTTTTCAACTCCGGTGGCAATTTCTTGTAGGGTTAATTTTACTTTTATTCTTAGGTTCGAACCAACTCTTTGCCTTCTACCGCCCCCTCTGCGTTGCCCGCCGCCGCCAAAGAAAGATTCGAATGGATGTCCGTCTCCAAAAACATCACCAAACTGGCTAAAGATATCATCCATGTTCATTCCACCGCCACCATATCCGCCGCCACCGCCCATGGCTTGATGCCCGAAACGATCGTATTTAGCTTTTTTCTCTGCATCGCTGAGCACTTCATATGCTTCAGCTGCCTCTTTAAATTTGTCTTCAGCTTCTTTGTTACCTGGGTTTTTATCAGGGTGAAACTTAATAGCCATTTGACGATAGGCTTTTTTTATTTCATCGGCACTAGCACTTTTGCTAATTCCCAGTATCTCGTAATAATCTCTTTTAGCCATTTTTTTATTCGCCAATTACAACTTTTGCAAACCTAATAACCTTATCGTGTAAAGAATATCCTTTTTCTAACACTGCCACAATTTTATCTTTCATATCTTCAGAAGGAGCTGGTATTTTGGTAATTGCTTCATGAAAATCAGGGTCGAATGCCAATCCCAAAGCATCCATTTCTTTGAGGCCTTTTTGTGTTAAGGTGTTTTTTAATTTATTATAAATTAACATGATGCCTTCTTTAGCGCTCGAATTTCCAGCCTCATTGGGCATGGCTTCCATTGCTCTTTCAAAATCATCAAGAATTGGCAACATGGCTAAAACGGTTTCTTGGTTGGCCGTTTTAAATAAATCTGCACGCTCTTTGGTAGTTCTTCTTTTGTAATTATCAAACTCAGAATATAATCGTAAGTATTTGTCTTGAACCGATGCCAATTCTGCTTTTAATTTATCTTCTTCACTGACATTTTCGCCGGCATTGACAGGGTTTTCTGGGTTTGAAATATCATCTGCCACATCTTTTAATTCGTCTTGTATGTTGGTGGCGTCAGCTTTAACTTCTATTTCTTCGTGATTTGCTTCTTGCTCGTGCTGCATATATTTTTCTTTTTCCTGCTTATAGTCAAATTTTTTGCCAGCAGTATAGCCTGTGACAATGTGACACTATAAACTTCGGAGAATTTCTTCTAATTGATCTTTTTTTAGGTTCACTCCAATGATAATACCACGTGGGTCTAGCAAGTAATTGGCAGGAATTTGGCTAATACGTGCTTCTTCTATAATGGGCGATTTCCATCCTTTAAAATCACAATATTTATTTTTCCAAGGCAGGTTATCGTTTCTTAAGGCAAGTTCTAATATTTCTGCATTATCGTCTAAGGCTACACTAATGATATAAAACTTCCTGCCTTGTTTAAATCTGCGGTCTTTGTATCGCCCAAACAAATCTATAAATGAGCGCTGCATGCGCCTACTTTCTTCATTCCAACTTGCCCAATAGTGCACCAGAACATAAGATCCTTTTAATTCTTTTAACTGGTAATCGCGCGCAAACTGACCTTCATATGAAAAGTTGGGAAGGGTATCGCCAATCTTCCATTGCCCTGTTTGTGCTGAAACCCAAAATAGGTTCAAACAGAAAAAAATAATTAAGCCAAATTTTCTCATGCTATGCGGGTAATATCAGCACCGATGGCTTGTAAGCGTTTATCAATAAATTGATAGCCTCTGTCTATTTGCTCTATGTTATTAATGGTGCTTGTTCCTTGGGCAGCCAATGCGGCAATAAGCATAGAAACACCTGCTCTAATATCTGGAGACGACATGGTAATTCCGCGTAATTTAGTTTCTCTGTTTGAACCAATTACAACGGCACGGTGAGGGTCGCAAAGGATTATTTTTGCACCCATATCTATTAAATTATCTACAAAGAACAACCTGCTTTCAAACATCCATTGGTGTATTAAAACACTTCCTTTAGCCTGCGTTGCTGTGACCAATGCAATAGAAATTAAATCTGGAGTAAATGCTGGCCAAATACCATCTTTAATTGTTAAAATAGAGCCGTCTATTAGGGTTTCAATCTTGTAAGAATCTTGGTTTGGAATATGAATATCATCGCCAATTATTTCTAGGTTAATTCCCATACGTTGAAACATTTTTGGGATTAAACCTAGGCTAGGTACTGCACAATTTTTGATGGTAATATCTGAGTTGGTTACCGCTGCAAGTCCAATAAAACTGCCAATTTCTATCATATCTGGTAGCATTCGGTGTTTGCAACCACCCAAAGAATCTACGCCATCTATATGCAATAGGTTTGAACCAACACCCGATATTTTGGCACCCATGCTGTTTAGCATTTTACATAATTGTTGGATATAAGGTTCGCTAGCGGCATTATAAATACTTGTTCTTCCTTTGGCTAAGCAAGCGGCCATTAAAATATTCGCTGTTCCCGTTACCGAAGCTTCGTCTAAAAGCATGTAGGCACCCTTGAGCTCTTTTCCATCAATTTTATAAAATCTTTCGTGGTGCATGTGCTCAAACTTTGCCCCCAAACTTTCAAATCCACGGAGATGTGTATCTACTGGTCGGCGACCAATTTTATCACCGCCGGGTTCTGGGATATACGCAACGCCAAAGCGGGCCAAGAGCGGACCAATAATCATGATGGAACCCCGTAAGCTGGCGCCTTTTTGTTTAAAGTCATCACTTAATAGGTAATCTAGGTTTACATTTTTGGCTTTAAAAGTGTAAGTATCGGCATTTATTTTAGTAACCTCTACGCCTAAATCGCCTAATAACTCTATGAGTTTCATTACATCCCTAATATCAGGAATATTGGAGATTTCAATTTCTTCTGGGGTTAATAAAACCGCAGATAAAATTTGTAATGCTTCATTTTTTGCACCTTGTGGAGTCAATTCACCTTTGAGTTGTTTTCCACCGTTTATTTTAAAAGTACTCATGTTTTTTGTTTAAAAAGTAAAGGTAAATCCGCCCATAAAAATAATGCCATAAACAGGATAATTTACAAATCGATTGTATCTTCCGTTGGCAATGTTATTTACCTGAATAAAAGCAGATAGTTGTTTGCTATATCTGTAGTCTATTCCTAGGTTCAAATCTACAAAAGGATCTAGTTTTTGAGAAGTAATATTTTCGTTCACATCTATCAATGCACCTGCACGCTCTCCCCAATAAAACACATCTGCTTTTACAAGAAATTTATCTCCTATATTATAGCCGATGTTTAGTTTACTCTCTAAGGTAGGCAATGAAAAAGCTTTGGCAATTTGGCTGGTAGAATAGGCATGAAATTGGGTATTAAAACCTACCCTTAATTGGTCGTTTATTTGATGTTGCAATCCTACTGCAAGGGAAGTTCTTTTGGCGTTTCCTCCATCATAAATTAACACCTGAGAAGCATCTTTTGCTCTGGTGGCAAAGGTTACCAAATTTTCTATCGAGGTAGAAGAGCTGTTTAAATAGAAACTAGTTTGAGGACCAATTTCCCCTTTAATTCCGCCATAAATTTCTATTTTGTGGATGGTATTTTTAAGGCCTAATTCAGTTACAAATGGATTTAAACCATTGATGGTTCTAAACGTATTTGGAGCCAAGCCGCCGGTTAAACCTGCGTACACAATTAATTTTTTGGGAACAATAGAATAGCCGCCTTCTGCCTTGGGGAAAAAATGAAATTTACCACCCGCAGAATCGCTGCTAATGGTAGAATTAAACCCACCTTGCAGGTAAAAATCTGGTCCAATCATAAACAACTGCGGATTTAAATCGAAGAAAATGCGTTGGTAGTTATTGCTAGAGCCATCTGCTTGTGTGAGGCTATTGTTATTTAATCTAAAGCCTGTTTGAAGCTCAAAAGGAATGTTTGCATTTAGCTGAGCAATGCGCGCCTTGGCATGAAAATCATTTTCTTTAAAGGCATTTTCTCTGCTAAAATGATAGTAATTAGCTTCAATTTTGTACGCTAAATCTTTGCTGTCTTTGGCGTGGTTTTGATAGTTTGTTTTTCCATCAATTAAGTTATACGCAAGTTTTGGGTCGTTCGCAAGTTTTATAACATCATTGGGTGAACCATATAAGTTTACCACATTTCTATGATAATACCATTCTGTACCGATGGTGCCTTTGCTACTAAATTTATTGGCATATCCATGAATGGTATTGTTTGAAAAGTTATTATAGTTTTGGTCTCCATTACCCGATAGGTGTTTAAAGAAAATACCTGCCTGATAATCCTTGTTGCGAACCGTATTTAAATATACTTCACCTATGGGCATAAAGTAATTTCCGAAGCCTGCTTTTATGTAATTTCCTTTTAGTTTGGGCAACAACATGGTTCCTAAACTTAATGGTTTAATAGTATACAAAGTAGGCTGGGCTGTATAGGTTTGAGTAGGAATTTGATAGGTGAAATCTGGTTTCACAAACGTAGGTGCTTCCGGATTGGGATTTACCGGAATTTTAATTGCATCTGAAAGTACAGGTTTGAAGTTTTTTATTACATCTATTTGATTGTCTTTAATCAAACTGTCGTTGTTCTGACTCTTAGCTGTAAATGCGATTAACAAAGTTGTTAGTCCCAATAAAATGTTAGGGAATGTGATTGATTTCATGATATTATTTTTCGCTTTGTTTAATCCTTTGTTCAATAAGTTTTTGAGACGAAGCTTTTTGTTCTTGCTCCAAGTTTTCAATTTCTACTAATTTGGCTTTACATTGGTCTAAAATATCTTTACCATCATAGTTTTCTATTAAACTTTGCAGGGTAGCTTTTGCCTGAAAATAATCTTTTTGTTGCAGGTAAGTTTCTGCTAATAAAAGAAAGCCTTTTGCAACCCAAAATTCGAAGGCACTAAATTTATCATTGAGTTCAAAAATGGTTTTTTGTGCCGCTTTATAATCTTTTTTCTCTGCCTGAACCAATGCCACGTGATATTTAGCTTCTGCACCCAATAAGCCCTTATTTTCTTTTAAAACGTTTTGGTATGAAACAAGGGCAGAGTCGTAATTTTTGCGCGCTATGTAGTATCTTCCAATAAAGGCATGGGCTTCTATGCTACCTTCTTTTTGGGCAATGGCTGAACCTAAGTATCTAAAACTAGCTTGTGCAGCCGAATCTATTTTTCCTTGGAAAGAACAGGTGCGCATTTGTCCGAGTAAAGCCAATTGTAAGTTATCTCTATTACTGGCAATTCTCTCTAAAGCTGCAAAATATTCGAAGGCTTTTTCGTAGTTTTTTCGTAGGTTCAGCAATACAGCACTTTGGCGCGTGCAGCGTTCAGAATACTCACTACGCAAGGCATTGGCCACATATTCATAGTGAACAAGGGCATCATCATATTTCTTTAATTTATAATCAGATTCTGCCTTAAAGTAGTTGGCTTTTAAAATAAAATATCCGCCAGGAAATCTTTGTATATAGTTGCCAAATCCTTTAGAAGCCTTTTCATAATTTTCTTTTTGGTAAAGAATAAATGCCGATTCATAACTCAATGAATCTTGGGTTGAGGCAGATATTACAACATTTGGTAAAACCTTTATAAAGTTCAAGTATTCTTCCCCTTTGCCTTGGTTTACAAAAATGGTTTGAACCATTGGCAATGCTTCTTTGGCCTCTTCACTACTTGGATAATTCGTTATCAGCTTTTTAATTTCATCCAAGGCTTCATCATCCCGTTTTAGGTTAAACAAGGCCAATGCTTTATTTAAAATAGATTGTCTTAAAAACACCGAGCGCGGATATTTTGAAATTAAATTATCGAAAGCCGCTACTGCATCATCGTATGCTTCATTTTTTAAATAGTTATCAGCAATTTCATAAACGGCATCATCAATATAGGTAGAGCCGGCATAGTTTTTTTCTAATATTTTAAGGGCATTAATCTTCTCTATGTTTTTATTTAATAAACCCAATATCAAAGCTTTTTGAAACAAGGCATAATCTGCACCTTTTAAATCTTTGTTTATCATTAGGTCGTAATAAGCCAAAGATTGGGTATAGCTTTTATCTGCGAAATAACAATCGGCAATACGTAAAACAGCATCCGTATATATTTCAATATTTTGAATTGGATTGTCTCTTTTTTCATAGTTTGCAAAAGCTTCCACGGCTTTTGCGTATTGCGCTTGTTTAAGATAATTATAGCCTAAATTATAAAATGAATGGTTGTAAAAGCGTGTATTTTTTACTTCTTTAACTTCCTGAAATTTTAACAAATACGAAATAGACTCTTTGTATAATTGTTCTTTATAAGCCAATTCAGATAGCCAGAAATTGGCTAGGCCTGCAATCTTGGCATCATACGAAACATCTGCTGCTTTTTTAAATAGCTCGCCGGCATCTGCATAATTATTATTAAGGTATAATTCTTCGGCGCGGTAATAAGTTACCCTTTGTAAATTGGTTAAATCAGAAGTCTTTGGCTTTTTAATGGCACTCAATATTCGAATGGCTTCTCTATAATTTTTACCATTTAACAAAATATTACCTAAATTGCTTCGAGCCTCTTCTGTAAAAGCGCCATCATTGTATCTATCAATTAATTTTACATAGCGTGATGTGGCTTGGGCTTGCAAGTTAAGTTCATCAGCAAGTTTGGCAGAAAAAAACAAAGAAGCTTCGGCAAGGTGACTAGTGCTATCGGCTTGGTAGCAATTTTCGAAGGCCGCCCTAGCCGCCGTTTTATTGCCTGTTTCTAAGTAACAATTGGCCAAATGATACTGAACAAATTTGGCTAAGGTATCATGCTTACTATCTACTTTTAAAAACTGAGCAATTGCTTTTTCGTAAGCCTTGGTTTGGGCATAAGACTCTGCCAACATAAAATAATCATTATCTCCTGGCACAACAGGTGCTGCTTTCATAAACTTTTCTAAATGCGGAATAGCAGCAGCATAGTTTTTTAACTGATATTGAGATTGACCAATTAATCCGGCAACATCGTTGGCAATTTCTGGTTTGCTCAAGGTATCACAAAATGCAATTACCTCTGCATATTGTTTTCTAGCAAAATAAACTTGGGCCACATAAACTGCAGAAAGCGGACCAAAAGTTTTGTGGTATTTTACCCTATTAAAATGCGTTAAGGCTTCGTCGTAATCTGCATTTTTATAGCATACATAACCATAGTAATAATTGGCTGCATCATAGTATTTGCTGCTTTCATCTTTAATAGGTTTGAAAGCATTTTTAGAATCTTCAAAGCGTTCAACTCTAAACAAAGCGTAACCATAAATAAAGTAAAACTCTTTTAAATCGGGGCCAGTTAAGTAATTGGTCTGAACCAAATCTAAAGAGGCAACAGCTTGCGGATTGTTTTTATTTCTGTAATGAAATTTTCCAATTTGGTATAGTGCTAGTTTCCCTTTTGGATTGGCAGTATATTTTTTTAATATTTGATTTAAACGCGGTAGGGCATCTTGGTTAAATAACTCCATGGCACAAACAGCCGCATAATATTCTGCATTAATTCTATTTATCGGGTCTGAACCTATCCTTGCATACCAATCGAAATGCTTTTGTGCAGCAGCAAATTTTTCTTTGTCGTATAATTCTAAACCTCGGTTGTAAAATTTAATTTCGTCTGTAAAAATGGCCGTTTGCTGTGCTTTAAGAACAGGGAAATAACTGACAATGAGTAATCCTATTGCCATTACCCTCCCCAAAACCCTAAGCAAGTTTTGTGTCCAACCCCACTCCCGAGGAAGGTAGTTTTTGTTTGATTTATTATTTTGCATGAATTTAGTACAACTGCTACCAAAATTACTTGGTTCAGCCTATTAATAGAAGATACTTTTATCCCCATAATTGTGCATTCTTTATGGCTTTGCTTAGGTAAATAGACACTTTGTTTAGGGCTTTGTAAAAGGTCATTTTTGACTTAATATTGCAGTCTACATGCAAAAGCAAAACACACTTTTTTATTTATTTTTCCTTGGTTTATGTATACCACTTTTGGGATGGCAACTTTTTGTTCCTCAAATGGATATTACACTTTGGATAAATGCTAGGCACCAAGCAGCCTTAGATGCCATAAGTATTTATGGTACTTTTTTAGGCGATGGTTGGTTCATTGTTTCATTGAGCTTAATTCTTTATTTTTTTAAACCACGCTTGGCCATCACTATTTTGTTAACATACCTTTTAAGTTCGGGTATTACCCAAGGGTTAAAGCATTTTGCCTTTCCTCAATTTCATCGACCTTTATGGCATTTACAAGCCAATCCAGCAATTTCCTATTATTCCATTCCTGGTATTGAGCAAGCATTTAACTTTAGTTTTCCAAGCGGACATACCACTTCTGCCTTTGCATTTTTCGGGATTTTGTACTTTTTCAATAAGTCGTTTTTGTATAAAATTACTTGGCTATCATTGGCCTTTTTTACTGCCTTTACGCGCATTTATTTGTTACAACATTTTTTAATTGACACTACCGTTGGGGCATTTATTGGCTTTAGCACGGCTTATTTTGTATATACTTTTTGGTTAGAAAAGGGTAAATTAGATTTTATCTTTAAAAAACTTCAGGCATGAAAAAATATATAAATCAATATCCATATTTGTTTGTGTGCTTATGGGCTTGTATTTTATTTATACCCTTTTTAGGTTCGGTACATTTATTTGATTGGGATGAAATAAATTTTTCAGAATCTGCACGTGAAATGCTCCTAACTGGTAATTATAGAAAGGTTCAAATTAACTTTAGTCCGTTTACAGAAAAGCCGCCCTTATTTTTTTGGTTACAAGCCATGAGTATGCATGTTTTTGGGGTTACAGAATTTGCTGCTCGTTTTCCAAACGCTATCATTGGTTTGTTTACACTATTATTTGTTTTTTCTGTGGGTAAGCGTTGGTTCAGCCAAGATTTTGCCTGGCTTTGGGTTATTTTAACCACAGGTTCTTTAACGCCACATTTATATTTTAAAACAGGTATTATAGATCCTTTGTATAATTTATTTATTATCTCTTCTATCTATCAACTTTTTTTGTACACCCTAGAGAAGAAACCATTACATGCTTGGCTGCTTGGTTTGTTTTTAGGTTTGGCTATTATTACAAAAGGGCCGGTTGCAGTTGTTATTGTTGTATTGTGTTTTTTGGTTTATTGGGCATTTCAGAGGTTTAAAGTATTTTTTATGGTAAAGCATTTAGCCTATGCTTTTTTGAGTGCTTTTTTTGTAAGTGCTCTGTGGTTTGGTTTAGAAACCATAGAAAATGGCCCTTCTTTTTTAATTGAATTTATCAAATATCAGGCAGATTTATTTTTAAACCCAGTTGCTGGTCACGGACAACCATTTTGGTACCATCCAGTGGTATTGTTAATAGGTTGTTTCCCTGCTTCTATTGTGGCCATACCTTATTTGTTTTCACGTTCGGTTCAGGCCGAGAAAACTGCCCAAACGCAATTATTGTTTTTTATGCGTTTGTGTTTTTGGGTGGTGCTCATTTTATTTTCTATTGTAGAAACTAAAATAGTTCATTATAGCTCTTTATGTTACATTCCGCTAACCTTTATTGCAGCTCATTTTTTATACCAATTGGGTTTAAAAAAGCATACTTGGAAATCGTACCAAAGTTTTATGTTTTTATTGGTTGGTGGCTTGCTTTCTTGCTTATTAATGGTGCTAACTTTTATAGATAAAATAAAGGCTACTTTAATTCCTTATATAAAAGATGAATTTGCAGTAGCTTCTTTGCAGGTGAATGGAGGTTGGCAAGGTTGGGAGTTTATGTTGGGTTTAAGTTTGTTGCTTATGATGGTGTACACAATGCTTCAATTTGTAAAACAAGAAGCCTTTGATGCTTTGCGCAAGTTTTTACTTTTCAACTCAGTGCTTATACCTTGTTTATTAGCTGTTTTGGCACCACGTATTGAGCAATACAGTCAGGCGCCAGCCATCGATTTTTTTGAGTCGTTGCAAGATAAAGATGTATATATAGAAACCTTAGGCTATAAAAGTTATGCGCAGTATTTTTATGGCCGAACCAAAGTACCAGCCCATGATAAGGCTCAGAAATTAGATTGGTTATTGCATGGAGAAATAGATAAAGAGGCTTATTTTTCTTTACATGTAAACAATACCAAGGATCACATAAATCCTAGTTTACAATTTATAGGGAGTAAAGGAGGATTTGTTTTTTACAAACGTTTGGTTCAGCCAGATTCTTTAGAAAGTATAATTAAACCCTAAAGTTGGCATAATTGGTAATTGGTTTGTTCTGCGATAATTTAAACGATCGAAGAAAAATATATTTTCTCTGTTGTATAAGTTGGTTGCAGATAGAATGATACTTAAGGTTCTGTTTTTCTCGAAGTAAATTTTCTTGGTTATGGAGGCGTCTAAACGATGAAAATAGGGAAGTCGGCCTGTGTTTACATCTGTATAGTGCACTCCTAAATTTCCGTTTTGATTATTAATATTTGTTCCCACTCCATTGGCAAAATCTAGGTTAGCAAAAAAGCCTTGGGTTTGGGTAAATGGAAATCCAGAACCAAAGTTCCAACGGGTGTTCAAATTCCAACTTTTTTTGTCGCCCCAGGCATAGGTAAATACTAAGTTTACGTTATGTCTTCTATCAAAATGTGGTGTATAATCTCTTCTACCATCGTTTCTGGTAACAAAGGTTAAGGAGTACACGGCCCATAAATAGAAGTTTTTGTATTCATATTTCAGGCGGGCATCTGCGCCATAGGCTTTACCTGTTTCTTTAATTACATCTCCGCGCAGGTAATAAGGTTTGCTAAAGTTACCAGCAGTATTATCGTATATTTTATCACGGTTTATATTGGTAATTTGCGAAAAGTTTTTAATAAAACCTTCAATGTTTATTTCAATATTTCTACCTAAATCTATTTCTGTTCCTATAACCAAATGTTCTGCCGTTTGGCGACGCGTATCGCTGTTAACTTCATCGGGGCTAGATAAAAATCCGTAGAATAAGTTTACAACATCTTGGTCGCTCACTGCTGCCATTAAATTTTGAGAATAAGTACCTGCTGCCAATTTAATTCTAACATTGCTGCTAGCATTATATTTTATACCCAGTCTCGGTTCAAAGCTACCCTCTGTAAGCGATGAATAATAAACTGCTCTAATTCCAGGTTCAATAATCCATCTATTCCAAACTTTTCTGTATTTAAAGAAACCATGAATTTCTGTGGCAAAATCGTCTTGAGATAGTTTTCTACCCACACCGTTTGTGTATTGAAATTGAGTACCCAAGCCAACCGCTTCAAAACCATATTTAATATCGTCTTTGCCAATAAAATTGGTAAAATTAATACTGGTATTGAAACTACTTATATAACTTTCTCTCGGCAAATTATCGAGTGTTCTTTGGTTCATTTGATAATTTGAGTAACCCAAGTTGGCATTTATTAGGGTGTTTGAACCATCGGGTATAATTAATAAATTACCTCCAAAACCATTGGACGTCCAGGTGTATTGGTTGTTGGTGAATTGGGTTCTATCATCAAAGTGAAAACCAAATAGGTTCAGCCTGCTACCATTAGAAGATACGTTGGAGAATTTTCCATAAATATCGTTAAAAGAGTAGGGTAGTCCGTTTTCTTTATCGGCATAGCTGTAAAAAATGGGGGCAGTTCTGTTGAGGTAAGAGCTTTTATACGATAAAATATAAGAAGAACTACCGCCATCTTCGGTAAATTTGCGCAAAGGTCCTTCCAATAAAATTTTAGAACTCATTGGGTTTCCGGCAATTTTTCCCGAGAATTTTTTCTTGTCACCTTCACGGGTGCTAACATCTATAATACCGCTTATTCTACCACCATATTGAGCGTTAAATCCGCCTGAGCTCACTTCTGCATTTCTAATAATATCGGCATCAAAAACAGAAAATAAACCGATGCTGTGAAATGGGTTATAAATAATCATACCATCTAGCATAACTTTATTCATAACAGGCGGACCACCACGCACGTACAATTGACCGCCTTGGTCGCCACTAAAATTTACGCCGGGTAAAACTTGTAAGTACTGAACCAAATCAGGTTCACCACCAAAAGTTGGTAATTGTTTAAGTTCTTTTTGGGTGATGGTATTGGCAGAAATATTTACATTTTCTTTCTGTTTTTGTTTATCAGCTTTGATTTCTACGGTATTGAGTTCAAATTTTTTGGCTTTCAAAAAAAGGTTTTGGGTTATAATTCCTCCCGGTTTTACAGTTATTTTTGCGAAAGCAGAATCATAACCAAGTCCAAAACTCATGAGGGTATAATTACCTGGTTTTACTTTGGAAAGCGAATAAAATCCGTTTTCATCTGTGTTTTTCCCAACTAAAAGTTCTTTAATAACCACATTGGTAAAAATCATGGGTTCACCCGTTTCTTTATCGAACACAAAGCCTCTAATCTCACCCGTTTGGGCAAATGATAGAGTGGTAAAAAGAGAAAAAAGAAGCGTGTATAGAATTGGTTTAAAGTTGCTTGTCATGTGTAAAGTTCTTCTTCAATAATTAATTTTTGTTTCGTTTGAAGCGGCACGAATATAAGGGAAGTAAGCAAAATACCGTTAAAAGTTGCCTCTTTCATTTAAAATTGAGGAAAATTTTGTTGAAAAGCTTAATTTGCCCGATTCAAATAAAATTAATTCATGAAAGTATCTCCATTGAAAATCAGGAATATTAATATGATTCAGTATATAAAGTTGATGGTTTTGATTCTGTTTGTAGGCTTTATGCAAACAAATGTTCAGGCACAAAGCACCAAATTAGCACAGGAAAACTTGTCTAATTTAAAGGTGGATGAACTCAATGAACAGCAAATTATTAATTTCAAAGAAAAGTTTTTGGCACAAGGTTTTGCCATGGAAGAGTTGGAATTTGAGTTGCAAAAGCGGGGAATGTCGAGTGCCGAAATCCAAAAATTAAAGCTTCGTATAGAAAAGCATGGAAAGACTGCTACAGATAACTTAAATGCAACACCCAATGCAAATCCGGGTAGAAGAGAAAAGTCAAAAGAATCAACCGAGAACCTTGATAAGGAAAGTCCATTTTCATTATTGTTGCCTAAAATATTTGGTTCAGACCTATTTAACAACCCGCGTTTAAGTTTTGAGCCTAACTTAAAAATGGCCACACCTTTAAATTATCAGATTGGGCCGGAGGATGAATTACTAATAGATATCTTTGGTTTTTCTGAACAAAGTTTTAAATTAATTGTGAGTCCGGAAGGGCATGTAAGAATACCCAATTTTGGTCCGGTACAAGTGGCAGGGTTAACCATTGAACAAGCTCAACAAAAAATAAGAGGGCAATTGGTGAAAATATATCCAAGAATAAATACGGGAGAAACCTCTGTTTCTGTGAACTTAGGAAATATTAGAAATATTCAAGTTACCATTTTGGGTGAAGTTGTATTGCCGGGAACCTATTCCTTGCCTTCATTGGCTTCTGTTTTTAATGCCTTATATGTTTCTGGCGGACCCAATATGAATGGTTCGTTTAGAAATATAAAAGTATTGCGAGGCAACAAGGTAATTGTGAAAGTAGATATGTATGATTTTTTAATTAATGGCAATTCTAAAGGAAATATTGCTTTAAAAGATCAGGATGTTATCAAGATTGAACCTTATGATATTCGGGTAGAACTCAATGGTTTTGTTAAGAGAGATGGTTTTTTTGAGCTATTGCCGAAAGAGAATTTGAGTCATTTATTGAAATACGCTGGCGGTTTTTCAACCCAAGCCTATTCTAAGCGAATTAAGGTAATAAGAAACACGGGAAGTATGAAAAGTGTATCGGATGTTCCTCAAGAAAAGTTTGCTCAATTTTTGCCTCAAAATGGAGATGTTTTTATGGTAGATAGCATTTTAACAAGGTTTGAAAATAGGGTTCAAATTGAAGGTGCCGTATTTAGGCCAGGATATTTTAGTATCAATGAAAATGCGACACTTAAAACCTTAATTTCAAATGCTGAAGGATTAAAAGAAGACGCTTTTTTAACACGTGCTACCATTTTAAGAACTACTGAAGACAATTCGCTTCAGATGATATCTGTAAATTTACAAACATTAATGGCTGGTTCTGAAGATATAAAACTGAAGCGTGAAGATAAAATAACCATCGCTTCTAAAATGGAAATGAGGGAGAGTTTTTATTTAACCATTAATGGCAATGTTTTAAAACCGGGAGAGTATCCTTTTGCTTCAAAAATGAAAATTGAAGACTTAATTATTATGGCTGGAGGATTAAAAGAATCGGCCTCATTGAGCAATATTCAGGTGGCACAACGTTCTTTTGAGGTTGATAAATCGGTTCCCAATGGAGAAATTGCCAAGGTTCAAACCATTTCAATTAATAAAGAACTTAAGTCTGACCCAAATTATGATTACGAATTAAAGCCATTTGATATTGTAACCATTTTTTCTATTCCCGGTTACCAAGAACAAATACAAGTTGAGGTAAATGGAGAGGTGATGTTTCCGGGTAAATACGTTTTATCTAAAGGCAATGAGCGTATTTCTGATATTATTAAACGTTCAGGTGGTTTAACGGCTAATGGATTTCCGGGTGGCGCTATTTTAATTCGTAAAAAGGGAAATACCTATCAAGATATTATTGTAAAGCAAAATAAGTTAGATGCCCTCAAAAAATTGAGTAAAGATACTGTTAAAGTAAGTGAAGAAATTGAGAAAGAAATGTCGCGCGAGTCTGACATTGTGGGGATAAACTTAGAAAAGATTTTAAAGAAGCCCGGTAATAAGGAAGATTTATTTATGCGTGCAGGCGACGTATTAGAAATACCCTTCCTAAAGCAAACTGTTTTAGTGAGCGGACAAGTTTTATACCCGGTACGTTTGCGTTATGAAGATGGAAGTAGTTTTAGGAGTTATGTATCAATGGCGGGTGGGTTCAGCTCAAAGGCCTTGAAGAAACGTTCTTATATTGTATATGCCAACGGAACGGCCAAAGACACCAAGAGCTTTTTGTTTTTTAAAGTTTATCCAAAGGTTAAGCCAGGAGCAGAGATAGTGATACCGTTGAAAGAAGATAAAAAGGCAATTTCTGCAATTGAGATGGTTACCATTGCAACGAGTTTAACGAGTATGGTGTTTATTTTATCTACCTTAATTAAGTAAGAATATGGAAGTAATGCCATTTGAAAAAGGTAAATTAGTTGAACTTTTACAATCCTATTTTGCCTACTTAATTAAAAAAGTAAAGCCAATCATTGCCTTTGCTATCCTGGGAATTGCCATTGGCCTAACCTATACGTTTCTTAAAAAGCCAACCTACGAGGCTAACTTGGTTTTTTTATTGAACGATTCTAAGTCGGTGGGCATGGGAAATTTAAGTGCCCTTGCTGGTCAGTTGGGTTTGGGTGGACAATCATCTGTGAGTGTTTCTGAGGATAGGGTTTTTTATTTGGCCTATTCTAAGCGGATTATTGGAGGCGCTTTATTGGCCAAAAATGCGCAAGGAGAAACCCTTGGAGATAGACTTATTGCCATCAGAAAACTGAAGGCAGCATGGGGAAAAGACACCATTTTAAACCGTTTTGAATCTTTTACTTCTAAAGAAATAAGAAACTTATCCATAGTAGAAAACAAGGCCATGGATCAACTGATTCAAATTATACTCTTATCTAAAAAATATGCAGTAGACTCCTATAAAAAGAAAGTTGCCAGTTTGGTAGGTTCCCAAAATAGTGGAATGATGTATGTGAGTTTTGAGTTTTCTGACGAGCTTTTTTCGAAAGATTTTGTTCAAGCTATTTTTAATGAACTTTCTAGTTTTTATGAGATATCGGCAGTAAAATCTTTGCAAAATAATTATGATTTAATTAGCTCGCGAGAAGATTCGTTGAAGCAAGCATTGCAGTTAGTAGAAGACCAAATGGCTGCTACCATAGACGGAAATTTTCAAGTAAATAAATTTATCGGTAAAGTAGGAGAAAACAGATTGCGCAGAAAGCTAGAAATTTTAAATTTATTTTATGCCGAGGTAATTAAAAATAAAGAAGTAGCCAAGTTTAATCTGGAACAAGAAAGACCCGTTTTTCAAATAGTTGATGAACCTTTATTGCCGCTTGAAGCCAAATATAAATCGAAAGTGGTGTATGCTTCATTGGCGGGTTTTGGACTATTATTATTGGGGATAGCTTATTTTACCTTTCTTTATGTTTGGCAAATTTGGTTAAAT
>JAUYMZ010000094.1 GCA_030699355.1 Bacteroidota bacterium
GTGCTACTTTTCTGAATGAATAAAATAAGCACATTACCATCCATCAATGAAATTACATTGTTGGGAAAAGCCTGTAGGGAGATACAAGGCTTTGAAGAACTTTATCGTCGCTTTGAGCGCCGTATGCAGGTTCAGAAACGAAGTGAGAGTACCAAGAAAAATTATGCACTTCACTTGGCGCAAATTTCACTACATTTTGGATGTTTGCCAACGGTTTTAGAAGTGGATCAGATTGAAGATTACCTTCAGGGATTAATATTAAAAGGTACGCCAAGCGATTCCTATTTCAAGCATATCGTTTATGGTTTGCGCTACTTATTTCGTTTGGAAGGTTTAAATGACAAACGTATTGAGTTGCCTAAAATTAAACACGATAAGAAACTACCCATGGTATTGAGCAGAGAAGAGGTTAAAGCTCTTGTTAAACACGCGGATTTGCTTAAACATAAATTATTGGTTGGACTGCTTTATGGCTGCGGCCTGCGTTGCGGCGAGGTTAGAGCCATTCGTTTGCGCGATATAGATTTGGGCCGAGGGATGTTGCTGGTTCGAAAAACAAAGGGTAATTACGATCGCTATGTTCCTTTGGGATCAATGCTGGTGCGCGGCATACAGCAGCATATTGAGAGTACTGGTGCCACAGATTATTTGTTTACTGGCTCCGACTTTGATAGCCGCTATTCTCAGCGTGGCGTACAATGGGTGATTAAAACCTTGGCTAAAAAAGCAGGCATCAGTAAAGATATGACAACCCATACACTAAGGCATACTTATGCTACCCATTTGTTGGAGGATGGTTTGGACATTGTTTCAATTAAAGAGTTATTGGGTCATGCACATATAGAAACTACGATGATGTATTTGCATATCGCTAAAACAGGACGCAAAGCACCGTTCTGTCCCCTTGATAAATTATATAATCAGGTTTAGGGATATATGCAACCTAGGTTTGAACTGGCGCAGGTAATCCGGGCGCAATGGAAAGCTATTGAGCAAAGTGTAGTAAATAAGTCGTTAAATACTTGGCAGATGCGTACGCTATCTGCTTTGGGCAAATGTCGTACAAAGGAATTGGGCGGACATATAGATGGCTGCACCGATTGCGGTAGTTTGCGTATCAGTTATAATAGCTGCCGCAATAGGCATTGCCCAAAGTGTCAGGGCAATGAACGGGAGAGGTGGGTTCAGGCAAGAGAAAAAGAGCTATTACCTGTAGGGTATTTTCATGTGGTATTCACTCTGCCAAGCGAGCTTAATGTACTTTGTATGCAATATCCATCCATTATGTATGCGAGTTTATTTGATGCCGCCTGGGACACAATTAACACCTTTGCGCAAGACCCAAAACACCTCGGAGCCACCACAGGAATGATTAGCATTTTGCATACATGGGGGCAGCAGCTTACGCTGCATCCTCATTTGCATTGCATCATTCCAGCTGGTGGTTTAACCAAGGATGGAAAATGGAAACACAGCAAAAAGAAAGGTGAATTTTTGTTTAATGCAACAGCCATGAGTCCGAAGTTTAGAGGGAAATTCTTTCATCATGTGCGCAAACGTATGAAAGACCCTAAGGTTACCAATGGAAAGCAAATCACAATACCAAAGCAGGTGAGCGATGCCTGTTTTACAAAGCCTTGGGTAATATATGCTAAACAACCTTTTAGCGGAGTAAACAGCGTGGTTGAATACCTTGGAAGGTACACGCATAAGATTGCCATTAGTAACCATCGTATCGTAAAAATAGATGAAGAAAATGACAGCATTAGCTTCCGATATAAAGACTATAAAGATAGTGATAAAGTAAAGCTACAAACGCTCAAATCTATGGAGTTCATTCGCAGGTTCTGTTTGCATATTTTACCCAAATCCTTTGTGCGTATAAGGCATTACGGAATTCTAAGTAGCACAGCAAAAACAAAGTCAATACCTAAGATAAGAAAGCAATTACCTGCTAAAAAAAGCTTGGTAATTACTAAAACATTGGCAGTGGCATACAACCCATTGGTATGCCCGTGTTGTAACAAGGAGACCATGCGCGTGCAGATGCATTTTGACCACCGCGGGCCACCTAAGAATTATAAAGAAATTTTAAAACAAAGAATGGAGCTTATGAAAGAAGATTAAATTACACTGCTTAAAGGGTGGTATGGCCGCGCCTTGGTTTAAACCGAAGCCCAACCCTTAAAAATGAAGGAAATGCAAATACAAAAACTATTTGCACAAGAAATTTGCAAAAAAAATGAGGCATTTTAAAAGGAATTGTTCGATTCCAAGCCTATAAAAAATCAATAGCGTTACAGAAATCTAGACGCAAAATGCATAACTAAAAAAAGCCCCAAGCCTGAGCGTGGTTCCGTTCAACACAGGGTTCATTGTTGGCTCTTCGAGCCCAACGAAACCCTATCTGTTA
>JAUYMZ010000109.1 GCA_030699355.1 Bacteroidota bacterium
CAATTTGAAATATATTTCTCGCCATCTATTAGCTATGATTACTCTACCACCACCTTAAGACCTGATGTTGTAACACAATTTTTCACCTACTATTTAGAATTGGGTACCGAGTTTTTCTTACCCAAAAAGTTTAGCATAGAAGCCGAAGCAGATTGGAATATAAGGCAACAAACAGAGGTGTTTAATACCAACAATAATGTACTTATTATAAACGCCCACATAAACAAAAAATTTGGCAAAGATGATGCGTTTGCCATGCGAGTGGGTGTATCCGATTTACTTAACCAAAACATTGGGTTCAGGCGAAATGCCAATAGCAATTATATTAATGAAAATACGCACATTGTTTTACGTAGGTATTTTATGATTAACCTAACTTACAACTTTCAAAACGGCAGAAAATAACATGAAACAATATTTAGTATACCTACTTCTTTTTATTGGTCTGAACCAACCCAAAGTAAAGGCACAACAGCTTATTTTAAGTGGCGAAATTTTATACGAACGCCGCGAAAATGTACACAAGCAATTTACAGAAGAAAACAGCTGGACAGAAGCTAGAAAAAAAGCAACTCCTAAATATAAAGTTGATGTTTTTAGCATGCAATTTAATACCAAACAAAGCTTGTATAAAATGTTTGCTGAAGATGAAAGTCCGGCTTTTATGTGGAACAAAATGGCCAACGCCAACACCGTATTAAAAGATTTAGTAGCCAAAACATACGAAGGCGAAAAAACCATATACGAAAAAAGCTACCGTATAAAAGACAGCTTACCCCAATACCAATGGAAATTAGAAAATGAATTTAGGGTAATTGCCGGACATAGTTGCCGGAAAGCCAGCACCATTATTATGGATTCTGTGTATATTATTGCTTTTTACACAGATGAAATTCCGGTTAATGGCGGACCAGAATCTTTTAATGGATTGCCCGGTATGATATTGGGAATAGTAGTTCCAAGAATAAACACAACGTATTTTGCTACCAAGGTTAGTACCATGCTTGTGCCAGAGAACAGTTTTGTTTTACCAAAAAGCAAAGCTAAAATTACTACGTATAAAGATTTTTATAATGAGTTGGGCAAGGCGCTTAAAGATTGGGGCGAATATGCCTCACAGGTTATTTGGCGCTCAGGATTATAAATTTATTTTTTACCTTTGTTGCCTAAATATACAAATATGAGAGGCACAGGCATAGCGTTGGTAACACCATTTAAAAAAGATTTAAGTATAGATTTTGATGCATTGGCAAATATTGTTGACCACTGCATTTCTGGCGGTTTAGAATACTTGGTTGCCTTGGGCACCACCGGAGAAAGTGTAACCTTAAGCAAGGTAGAAAAGGCTCAAGTGTATACTTTTATTAAAGAGCAAGCAGCCGGCAGGGTTCCTTTGGTGGCAGGTATTGGTGGCAACCATACCTTAGAACTTATTGAAACCCTTAAGGCATTTGATTTTAGTGGATATGATGCCGTTTTATCTGTGAGTCCGTACTACAATAAACCCACCCAAGAAGGCATTTTTCAGCACTATATGGCCATTCAAGAATATACCGAAGTACCCATTATTTTGTATAATGTGCCCGGCAGAACAGGTTCTAACATGACAGCCGAAACCACACTTAGGCTAGCCAATGCCAGCGAAAAATTTGCGGCCATTAAAGAAGCCAGTGGCAATCCAGAACAGTTTATGGATATTATGAATGCGAAGCCAGCAGATTTTGATGTAATATCTGGAGATGACAACCTCACCCTACCCTTTTTAGCCATGGGCATGAGCGGTGTTATATCTGTAATTGCACAAGCTTACCCTAAGCAATTTTCGAGCATGGTAAGATTAGGATTAGACGGAAAATTTGAAGAAGCCCGCCAAATCCATTACCAACTCTATGCTATTATGAAGGGCATATTTATGGAAGGTAATCCAGGAGGTATAAAATACGTGCTCAGCAAAATGGGATTGTGTGAAAATTATGTACGTTTACCCCTTGCTCCCATTAGCAAATCATCGGAGGAAAAATTAGATGCCATTATGATGGCATTGTAATATTAATTGTTGTTGTAGAGACACACGGCCGTGTGTCTCTGCAACAACAACAACAACAAC
>JAUYMZ010000138.1 GCA_030699355.1 Bacteroidota bacterium
GAAATTAAAAAGCAATTGTTTTTGTATGCCCTCAAGGCAGGAACACAAGCTGTAATTAGACTAGATTTTGTGTTTGAGGCAGGGTTAATAAACCAACTAATTTCGGCTCAGGCCACCTTTACGGCTAGCATGTTGAGTGAAGGAACAAAACAAAAAACAGCTTTAGAATTAGCAGAAGCATTAGATTATTATGGTTCTTACTTCCAAACTAGAGCCAATGCAGATGATGCCATAGCAACATTATATTGCCTAGAAAAGCACCTTACTAGTTGTTTGCCCTTGTTTTTAGAAGCTTTGAGTGAATCTGCTTTTCCTGAAAAGGAATTAGACATACAAAAGAAAAACGGTTTATCTAAATTACTCGTTAACGAAAAGAAAAACAGTTATCTGTGCAAAAAAAATTATTACAAAAACATGTATGGTTCAAACCATCCTTATGCATCGTTTAACTCGAAGGAAAACATTCAATCTATTCAAAAAGAAATCATACAATCCTTTTACCAAAGTAATTATATCAAGGGATTAAAATATGTTATGCTTTCAGGTAATTTTTCGGAAAGCAGCACAAAACTCATTTGCGATACCATACAATCAAGTGATTTTGAATATAATGTTATTTCAACTCCAAGTAATAAAATAGAAACATCTATTGGAAATCACTTTATAGAAAAATCAGATTCAGTTCAATCAGCATTAAGAATTGGACGCATAAGTATTGGACGAAATCACGAAGATTTTAGAAAACTACAATTCTTAAATCTCATTTTTGGAGGTTATTTTGGAAGTAGGCTTATGAAGAACATTAGAGAAGACAAGGGTTTAACCTATGGAATTTACTCAGTTTTAGAATCGAATAAGCTTGGTTCAAGTTGGTATATTGATACCGATATAAACACAAAAAATAGAGCCTTAGGCATAGAAGAAATCTACAAAGAAATCAAAAAAATTCAGACTGAACCTATTCCAAATAATGAATTAGAAACAGCTAGAAATTATTACCTAGGTTCATTCTTAAAGAGTTTAGATGGTCCATTTAGTTTGGCAGACAGACTAAAAATTATGATAGATAATAATCTTCCAAACTCTTATTACCCAGAATTTGTTGGAATCTTAAATAGCAGCACATCAGACGAACTCCAGCAATTAGCAAATAAATACTTTAGCATAGAAAACATCGTTGAGGTAGTTGTAGGTAAAAAATGAAAAAAAGTTTAATTGGCATATTAATATTATTTGCAAGCACACAAGTTTTTGCGCAGAAAATTGCGTTAAAAAGGGTTTGCAATGGTGGTAATAACAACCAATTAACATGGCAAAATATCCCAAATTCATGCTCAATTATAGGCAACTTAAAACTGTATGCAAAAGAAAGTTTACCTCAAACTTTCTTCTTAATCGATAATAATATTAATCCCAACAATGGCAACTATACCCACATAAATGCGAATGTGCCAAGTGTAAAAGATTGGTATTATTACTTTGAGTATACTCAAATTTGTGGAACAGATACATCTATTATTTTTAGCGATACCTTACAAATAGACGACGTAAAACCAGATTCAACGGTATTAGATTCTGTAAGTGTTGACCCAATAAATAATGTGGTTTTACTTGGTTGGACATCCAATAAAACACCTGATTTTAGCGCATACTATTTATACAATTACGATAGGGCAGACCCAAGATTAATAGAAAACTACAGAGATACATTTTACATTGATATTATTCCTGTTAATCCTAAAAGCAAATCTTTAAGTTATGATATTACCAGTTCTGATAGTTGCGATAACAGAAAAGAATATGGGGCATACCAGCATAAAACTATTTGTTTAAAAGGAGAAATAGATACATGCATCAATAAAGTAAGTTTAAATTGGAATGCTTATGTAGGTTGGGAGGTTGCCGAATATCATGTTTTTAGGAGTATTAACAATTTGCCTTTTGAATGGATAGCTATTGTTCCTGGAAATACATTGGCTTATGAAGACAACATAAGTTCACTTGGTGTAAACACTGAATACTTTGTAAGAGCAAGAAAACTCAATAGCCCTAATATTTCATCTAGTAGTAATATGAGCCCAATATTTGTTACAGGCAAATCTATTAGTCCAAACAATACTTTGATTAAACTAGTAAGTAATAATTTAAACCAGAACTTAGAAATAGAAATAAGTAGAAACCCAATTGCAAACTATTTAAATATTGAATTGCGTAGGATTGACCCAAGTAATATAAATACATCCATACAAACCTTTAGCAATAATCAAAGCATACACATTGATGCATTTGCTGATAATAAAGTTAAATACCAATATTATCTACTGAGCAGAAACATGTGTGGCGAGGTAAGTGATAGTAGTGCATTTTCCAATAATATAGTCTTGACTGTAGCAGGTAATGAAGATGATATTGAGTTAAACTGGTCTAGGTATTTCACGTGGAACACAGGAGTAAAAGAGTATGTAATATACAGAGCATCAGGGAATACTGTTAATGAAGCGGTAAATTTTGTGGAAGAGGTTAATAGCATCCTTGACACATCAAGAAGTATATTAAAAGGCGAATGGGCTGTAAATTGTTTTTATATACAAGCTTTAAGTAATGACAATGTTTCGAACAGCAAAAGTAATATTGCCTGTTTAATTAAAGCTGGCAATATCTATTACCCCAATGCAATTGTGCCAAATGGAATAAATAAAAACTTTACCTTTGTTGGAGAAGGAATAGATCTTGAAAACAGTAGTATAAGTATATACAACAGATGGGGTCAACTTGAATATGAAAAACTAAATATTGAAACGGGTTGGAATGGTGTTAATTTAAATGGCAATGAAGTATCTAGTGGAGTATACTTTTTTATTGCTAAAATTAGAATTGGTTTAGAAACGAAAGAAATAAATGGAAGTATCACAGTTATTAGGTAATATCACCTTTAATAATATGGGTAGGCGACCCAGAATAAACAGAGATAAAACAAGTCTATGGCTTCGGCAGATAATAGAATCATATAACAAAAATCTAATTGATTTAAATTATACTTTTTGTACCGACCAAGAACTATTGGAAATAAACAAAGAATATCTACAACATGATTACTATACAGATATTATAAGTTTCGACCTAAGTGAATTAAAAAAAGAAATTCATGGCGATATTTACATCAGTATAGATAGGGTAAAAGAAAATGCCAAATACAATAAGTGTAAATTTGAAATAGAACTTAACAGAGTGCTGGCTCATGGATTATTACATTTGATAGGTTTTAAAGACAAAACTAAAAAGGAAATACAAGCAATGCGAAAGGCGGAAGATGAAGCTTTAGCGATTTGGGAAAAGTTCCAAGTTTCACGTGAAACAGTATAAATATAAATACAAAAAATAAAATAGATGTTTAAAGAATACGATGTAATTGTAGTTGGTGCAGGACATGCCGGATGCGAGGCAGCAGCAGCAGCAGCAAACCTAGGCTCAAAGGTTCTCCTTATTACCATGGATATGAATAAAATAGCTCAAATGAGCTGTAACCCAGCCATGGGAGGAATAGCTAAGGGACAAATAGTAAGAGAAATAGATGCTATTGGAGGATATTCTGGTATTGTATCAGATATGTCTACCATTCAGTTTAGAATGTTGAACAGGTCGAAAGGACCAGCCATGTGGAGTCCAAGAACTCAGAATGATAGGATGTTATTTAGTCAGTATTGGCGAGAACACCTTGAACAAACACCCAATGTAGATTTTTGGCAGGATATGGTGGTAGATATAAAAACCAAAGATGCAAAAGTGTGTGCTGTGGTAACTGGCATGGGACAAGAAATAAAATGCAAATCGCTTGTACTAACCAGCGGCACATTTTTAAATGGAATTATACATATTGGTCAGAAACAATTTGGCGGTGGAAGAATAGGTGAAAAAGCATCTTTTGGTATTACAGAAAGTCTCATCAAAATGGGCTTTGAATCGGGTAGAATGAAAACCGGTACGCCACCACGCGTTGATGGTAGAAGTTTAGATTATAGCAAAATGGAAGAACAAGCTGGAGATGAAAACCCAGAGAAATTCTCATATACAAACAAAACCAGTACTGTCAAAAATCAAAGATGTTGTTGGATAACATATACCAATGAAGAAGTGCATGAAGTGCTTAAAACAGGTTTTGAAGATTCGCCCATGTATGCAGGAAGAATTCAAGGTTTAGGACCAAGATATTGTCCGTCTATTGAAGACAAGATAAATAGATTTGCAGAAAGAAACAGACACCAAATATTTGTTGAGCCTGAAGGATGGAATACTGTAGAAATCTATGTAAACGGATTTTCAACTTCATTACCAGATCATATTCAATATAAAGCACTTCAATTAATACCAGGTTTTGAAAATGCAAAAATATTTAGACCAGGATATGCCATTGAATATGATTATTTTCCACCTACACAACTTAAGCTAAGTTTAGAAACCCAATTAATTGAAAATCTATACTTTGCTGGTCAGATTAATGGTACTACTGGATACGAAGAAGCTGCTTGCCAAGGATTGATGGCAGGGATAAATGCACACCAAAAAATTAATGAAAAAGATGCTTTTATTCTTGGTAGATCAGAAGCATATATAGGTGTGCTTATAGACGATTTGGTAAACAAGGGTACAGACGAACCATATCGCATGTTTACATCAAGAGCTGAATATAGATTGATGCTTAGACAAGATAATGCAGACATTAGACTAACTAAAAAATCACACGAACTCGGATTGGCTTCAGACCAAAGATTACAGGATGTAGAAAAAAAATTAAAACAAACGAATGAAATTATTCAATATTTTACTAAAACATCTACAACACCAGATGAAGTAAATCCTATGCTTACTCAATTGGGAACTTCAACAATTCCACAAAATTATAAGCTAACTCAAATACTAAGCAGACCCCAAGTTGATTTACCACTTATGATAGAACATATAAAAAGTGTACAAGACAAGCTGAAAGATTATTCACCAGACGCACTTATACAGGCAGAAGTTTTAATGAAATATTCTGGATACCTAGAAAAAGAAAAATTACTTGTAGATAAAATGAATCGATTGGAAGACTTTAAGATAAAAGATGACTTTGATTTTTTAAGTGTAAAATCTATTTCATTAGAAGCAAGAGAAAAATTAAATAAACAACGTCCAAAAACTATCGGACAAGCTGCACGAATTAGTGGAATATCTCCTTCAGATGTTTCAATATTAATGGTGCATTTAGGTAGATAATTTCTTTATTTTGCTGCGTGGAAAAACTAGAACAGTGTCCGGTTTGTAATTCAAACCAATTTACAGATTTATTTGCTTGCAAAGATTATGTTGCCAGTGGAGAGGAATTTATGATTGTTTCCTGCCAATCGTGCGGATTACAATTTACAAATCCTAGACCAGCTCTATCAGCAATAGGGAAATATTACGAATCTACAAAGTATATATCACATGCAGGAACAGATAAATCTGAGTTAGGTGTAACCTATAAAATTTACGATTGGGTAAGAAACTATAGCATTGGAAGTAAACTAAATTTAATAAAAAAATACCACTCTTCTGGCAAACTTTTAGATTTAGGCTGTGGTTTGGGATATTTCCTTCAAGGTGTGCAATTAGATAAAACCTTTGAAGCAACAGGAGCAGATGTTTCAGATGAAGCCATTAAATATGTTCAAAAAGAATTTGGTATTAGCGTACTGAAAGAAGACAGTTTAAACAAAACAAACGATGCGTTCTACGATATAATAACACAATGGCATGTTATGGAGCATGTTCACTTGCTTGAAGAACGAATGAAATTACTTAAAAGAATTCTAAAGAAAGATGGCACTATGCTTATTGCAGTTCCTATTTCTAATTCGTTTGATGCAAGACATTATAAAGCGTTTTGGGATGGATATGATGTTCCTCGCCATCTTTATCATTTTACAGCCCACAGTATGCGTTTATTGATGGAAAAAAATGGTTTCACAGTTATCAAACAGAAGTCAATGCCATTTGATGCACCATACATCGCTATGCGAAGTGAATACCATCAAAAAAATAGCTTAGGATTTGTAAAAGGAGGAATAAAAGGTGTATTTTCTAACATAAAAGCATGGTTTACAGGAAATTATTCGAGTATACTCTTTGTAATAAAACATACAGAAAATGCGTAATAATTTTTATCTCATTTTTCTAAGCTTTTTATGGGCTAGTTGCGCACAACAAGTTGTTCCAACTGGAGGCATAAAAGATAATGTTCCACCCAAAGTTATATCATATAAACCTGATAATAAATCAATTAGGTTTAATAGTGAAAAGATAGTTATCAAATTTGACGAATACATTAACATAAAAGACCCCGGACAAATAATTATATCACCCTTATTGAAAGATAAGCCAACCATTGAAAGTAATGGCAAACAAATAAATATAGCATTTTTGCAGAGTAAACCTATCAAAAATACAACCTATACCATTAATTTTTCCAATTCTATAGCTGATGTAAATGAAGGAAATACTTTAAACAATTTTTCATATGTATTTTCAACTGGAGAATATTTAGATTCAAATTATGTAACTGGAAAAATTAATCAAGCAGAAAACACAAAAGAAGAAAAAGACATATTGATTGGTTTATATCACAAAGCAAATTTCACAGATACCAGTGTCTATAAAAACTATCCAAATTACTTTTCTAAAAGCAAAGAAAACGGAAGATACACCATAGAAAATTTGCCAGCAGATACATTTATCCTTCTTGCTTTTAAAGACGAAAATTCTGATAATAAGTATCAAAAAACTGAACAAGTCGCATTCTTGTCTGAACCAATAATACCAAGTACTCAAAGTGATTCACTATCATTGATACTATTCAAAAATCCATTATATAAAGAAAATAAAATAGTAGATACAATAAGCAAACAAAAACATGTTTATCAATTTGTAGTATATCAACCAAACGGTATCAGTATAAAACCAATTAAACATAAAAGATACTTTCAAAATACAATAAAAGGTAAAAATGATATAGATACTATTCAATTATTTTTACCGCAATCAATTGATTCAATAGCAGAACAATTTGAAGTTATAAGCGCAGATACTAGCTTTCTTATAGGTTTTAAAACCAAAACAAGAAGTAAACTACCAATAGAACAGATAAGCATTAAAATACCTGATAAACCAACCGATACTATCAAACTTATCAGTACAATTCCATTGGATTCTATACCATTCAATAAGATAAATTTATTAGAAGATACAACATTGGTTCAAGCCGAATACTTTAAACAAATTACACAATTTGAATGGCATTTATACTATCCATATAAAGAAAATAAAACCTATACAATAGACTTAAAAGATAGTATTACTCGAGATGTATTTGGCAGGTATACTAAAAAAGCAAGCAATTCATTTACAAATAAAAATGATAAGGATTTTGGTACCATGGCATTAAGTATAAGGCCATCTCGTAAAACAAATTTGATATTACAATTAATAGAACTACAAGGTAATGAAGAGATTATAAGTAATGAGTGGAAGGGTAAAATACCTACAGAAGTATTTGTAAAATACTTAAAACCTGGTAATTACCAATTCAAAATTATTGAGGATACAAACAATAATGGCAAGTGGGACACTGGAAATTATCAAAAAGGATTGCAAGCAGAACGGATTTATTACGACAAAACGAATATTTCAATCAAAGCTTATTGGGACATTGAACAAAGTGTAGATATGGATAGGATTATAAATAATTAATTATCAATAATATATATAGCTTATTAAAATGCGACAAATTCCCAATTCTGTGTATAAACCCGTTAATAACTGTGAATTTTACTGTAGGTAACTTTTATGGAATGTCGCATTGTGTACAAGGTAATAGTTAGTGCGACTTTATTCACCATTGGTACACAAATAAACGATTTAAAAATATCCCCAATTAGGTGTTAACAGCTGCACCAACATGTATGGATAAATTAAATAAAATACACAATAACAATTATTTAACAAGTTACTAAAATGTTAAGTAATTCTAACAACTAAAAAATCAATAGCATTTAAAATACCTTTTCCACCATATTCACATCTCTATAAAAAGAATAGATATAAAAGTATATTAAAGAAGAATACATAATGTGAGTTGAAAACTTTTGGAGGGAAAGGGTAGGAACAATTACCTTTGGTTCAGAAATAAAAATGAAATGAAGAAGCAGTTAGAGGAATTAAAAACACAAATTGAATTATTTGAAATCAAGCAATTGGATCAAGTAGAAAATTTCCGTTTAAAATTTTTATCAAAAAAAGGTACGCTGAACCAATTATTTGATGAGTTTAAAACGGTTCCTTCCGAAATGAAAAAAGAGGTTGGTGCGCTTTTAAATCAAGTAAAGCAAAAAGCACAACAAAAATGGGAGGAAGCGCAGGTTCATTTTGAATCAAATAAAAGTAAAGTCGAATCTATCCAAATAGACCTTTCGCTCCCTGCTGAACAAGAGTTTTTAGGAGCGCGACATCCTTTAAAAATTGTAGAAAATGAAATCATAGACATTTTTAAAAACCTAGGATTTGTGTATGCCGAAGGTCCGGAAATTGAAGATGATTGGCATAATTTTTCGGCTTTAAATTTTCCGCCAAATCACCCAGCTAGGGATATGCAGGATACTTTTTTTATAACTGAAGATATTGCTTTAAGAACGCATACTTCTTCGGTTCAGGTTAGGTTAATGGAAAATCAAAAACCACCTATTCGTGCAATTATGCCAGGCAGGGTGTACAGAAATGAAGCTATTTCGGCCCGAGCCAACTGCTTTTTCCACCAAATTGAGGGTATATATATCGACGAAAAAGTAAGTTTCGCCGACTTAAAACAAACCCTCTATCATTTTATTCAATCGCTTTTTGGAGAAGACGTGCAGCTTAGGTTCAGACCCAGTTATTTCCCTTTTACTGAGCCCAGTGCAGAAATGGATATAAGCTGTATGTTGTGTAAAGGTAAGGGTTGTAACGTGTGTAAACATACCGGTTGGTTAGAAATTTTAGGTTGCGGTATGATTGATCCAAATGTATTAGAGGCCAGTGGAATAGATTCTGAAAAATACAGTGGTTTTGCTTTTGGAATGGGAATAGAGCGCATTGCTATGTTAAAATTTGAAGTGAAAGATTTGCGTACTTATTTTACCAACGACGTACGCTTTTTAAGTCAGTTTGAGAGTTTAGGTAATTAGTTTTATACCTTTGCCTGAACCAATTCTAAATAAATAAAATTTAATACAATGAATAAAGGACCAATTTCTCAGTTTATTGAGACACATTACAAACATTTTAACGCAGCTGCTTTGGTAGATGCTGCCAAAGGATATGAAACCCATTTAACAGAAGGCGGCAAAATGATGGTAACTTTAGCGGGTGCTATGAGTACTGCCGAATTGGGTAAATCTTTGGCCGAAATGATTAGACAAGGTAAGGTTGATATTATTTCTTGCACCGGTGCAAACCTCGAAGAAGATATCATGAATTTGGTTGCGCACTCGCACTACAAGCGGGTTCCAAACTACCGCGACTTATCTCCACAAGACGAGTGGGATTTGCTTGAAAACCATTATAACCGTGTTACCGATACTTGTATTCCGGAGGAGGAAGCATTTAGAAGATTGCAGAAGCATATTTATAAAATTTGGAAAGATGCAGATACCGCCGGGGAAAGATTTTTTCCGCATGAGTTTATGTACAAGATTTTAAATAGTGGTGAGTTGGCTCAGTATTATGAAATAGACCCAAAAAACTCATGGATGTTGGCAGCAGCAGAACGTAATTTACCAATAGTAGTTCCAGGTTGGGAAGATTCTACTATGGGAAATATTTTTGCTTCGTACGTTATTAAAAACGAAATCAAAGCTAGTACAATGAAATCTGGTATTGAGTATATGGCTTGGTTGGCAGATTGGTACGTAAAAAATTCGGAAGGAAAGGGAATAGGATTTTTTCAAATTGGTGGCGGTATTGCTGGAGATTTTCCTATTTGCGTAGTGCCTATGTTGTACCAAGATATGGAGATGGAAGCCATTCCGTTTTGGAGTTATTTCTGTCAGATTAGTGATTCTACCACCTCATATGGTTCTTATAGTGGAGCTGTTCCCAACGAAAAAATTACTTGGGGTAAATTAGACATACATACACCTAAATTTATTGTAGAAAGTGATGCTACCATTGTTGCACCACTCATGTTTGCTTGGATTTTGGGATGGTAAGTCTCTTTTTTAGGTATTTTTGAAAAAAAATTTTCGGCCCGCTTCGCGGGCTTTTTTTATGCTTTTAACCAATCAATTTTATCAGCATTAAAATAAAGTAGGGAGCCAACAATCATAGCTAGTAAATAACCATAAGGCATTAAGAAAGCAATGATACCCGTTATAAGCGCTATTAAAAGCTGTTTTTTGTTTGAACCTAGGTGATGTATCAAAAACAATAATGCGAGTCCCTCAAACAGCAATATAACACCTAAAATAGGCAAAGGAAAAAGTTGGATAATGCTACTGAAACCATTTCCAAAAAATAATCCTAAAACCAAGTAAAAGAATCCATAGATGATAACAGAAGCACCCGATCTTCCACCAAAAGTATAATGTCCCACTAATCCGCCGGCCCCATGACATACAGGAATTCCGCTAAAAAAAGGAGATATTAAATTGATGAATGAATAGGAATACCCCAATTTTGAAATGCTGATATCTTTGCGTTTTGGGAAATAATCGGCGCTAGCCTGCTGCGTGGCCAACACTGAATTACCAATAGAAAGTGGAATTTGCGGTAAACTGAGTAACAAAAATCCCTGAACAATATTTTCTACGCTGGGCAAATTTAAAATAGGCAAATGTAAACCTAGTGATTCTTTCAAATCGACAGCTGAAACTTCAAATAGCAGGGCGTATAATAACCCTAAACAAAGAACAACGATGGCAGCAGGAAAACGTTTATTTTTAATAAAAAGCAAAATAATTAAAAAGGAGATTCCTGCTAGAACATAGCCTGCTATGGCACTGGGTAAGATATAATCCTTAACAGCTAATGAACATAAACTTAAGCCCAAACCAAATTGGATTCCCCTAATAACAGCTTTAGGAATAAACTGACTAATTAATTTTAACAACCCTGAGCTTGTTAAAAAAAGCATAAGAATACCAATGGCTAATCCTGCACCAATTAAAACTGGTCCGCCTATTTTTTGCGAGATAACCAAAGTAGCCATGGCTTTAAGAGGTTGCACGGGCATAGGCATTTTATAGAAATAGCCTGTAGCTATTTGCAAAACACCAAATACAATTAAAACACTTGGCGCATGTAAACCAGCTGTTAAAATGAGGGCAACAATAAGCGGGAAATCCGTGCCAATATCGCCAAAAGCCCCCGCAAATTCGTTTCTGGTAAATTGTATTTTTGGGCTTTGCATGAGCGAAAACATTAAAAATTCTATGCCCTAAAAAGTTAGGCAGTAGCCAACAAAGCAGCCATTTGCTGTTGTAAAATTTGGGCTTCTTTTGCAGCGGCTTCAGCAAAATCTGTAGCGCTTGAAGCGTAAATTATGCTTCTACTTGCATTAATAAGTAAGCCGATATCTTTGTTTTTACCATATTTTACAACCTCTTCTAAGCTTCCACCTTGGGCGCCAACGCCTGGTACCAATAAAAAATGATTGGGTGCATGTTGTCTTATTATTTCAAATTCTTTGGGCTTGGTGGCACCTACCACAAACATAAGGTTTTGGTCTGAACCAAGGCTGCAAGTATTTTGAATAACCCGTTCGTATAAAAACTGCTTTCCTACCATTTGCTGCTCATAATCTGCGCTACCCATATTGGAGGTTAGCGCTAAAACAATACCCCATTTACCTGGATAGGCAAAGAAAGGTTGAATAGAATCGTTGCCCATATAAGGAGCAAGTGTAATGGCGTCTGCCCCTAAAGTATCAAAAAATGCTTTTGCATATTGATCGCTGGTATTTCCAATATCGCCTCTTTTGGCATCGGCAATGGCAAAGCAATGATTGGGAATATAATCAAATGTTTTTTGCATGCTTTCCCAACCTTTGGCACCGCTTGCCTCAAAAAAAGCAGAGTTTACTTTATAGGATACGCAATAAGGTTCTGTGGCATCAATGATAGCCTTATTAAAAGCAAAAATTGGATCTGGTTCAGCCAAAAGATGTTTTGGAATTTTGGTAATATCTGGGTCTAAACCTACACAAAGGAAAGATTGCTTTTGTTGGATTTGCGAAATGAGTTTACTGCGTTGGAACATATTAAAAAATAAGATTTATTTCGAAGGCAAAGTTATGCAGCTTCTCATTATTATTTAGAGGTTTTGCATTTTCTGGCCAAGGATTACCTAAATTCATGTTTCGCAAGCCGTATTTACCTGCTACTTGAATGGCAAAATAATCTAATTGATATTGATAAGCGAGGGATGGCATCCAATCATTTCTATCTAACGAAGGAGAAACACCTGTAGGAAACGCTTTGGAATCTATATACATAGCGGCACTTATTTGGTGGGCATATTGCATACCTACCCCTAATTTATGGGGACTATTTCTTTTTAATTGTTTCATGAGATACAGTGGTGCATCTATATACAAAAGGCGCAACGACTTGATTCCATTGGCTTCAGATTGGTAGTTTGAACCTCGAAAGGAAACTTGAACTTCTTGTTGTAAGGACCATCCTCCCTTAAAATTTATTCTTCCATACCCGCCTCCCAAAAGACCAAACATTGGACGTGCATTGGGAATGGCATTGCCAGAAATGCCAGTAATTTGCATACCCATTTTAATACCTAATCTTGATTTTTCATCAGAGGATGGTTTTACCCAAAAGCTAAAACTTTCGTCGTCGTTATCTGAGTCTGTGCTATCTGTTTGGGCAGTAGCATTTGCAGAAAACACAAAGCTTAAAAATAATAGGAAAACAAATTTGAATACTTGCATATCACAAAACTATAATAATGTGGCATTAAAACGTTTTAATTGAACCTAATATTTTCTTAATAAGTATAGCGGCAATTATTTAACGGTATATCTCCACCGCTTAACGTCTGATGCTGAAAAGTAACCTACGGCTCCACCCGTAACATTGGAAGGTAAATTGGCTGGTGGAACTTGAAATGGTCCGGGAATATTGGGATTTTGACTTCTGTAGGCTTCTAAGAAATCTCGCATTTTGCTATCAATGGATTTAAAAATAGCAATATAAATATCACCTGAGTTTAACCTTACAAAGGGTATTTCAAAATTATATTGCTGACTAACAGGAGTAAGGATATTATCGAATACAATGGTATTTCCAACCATTGAATCTCTTTGAACAATGGTATCAAAATAACCTTGATTAAAAGCGGTATATCTTGGCGTTGGCCTAGAATCGAAGGCCGAGTAACTAATAGAATAGCCTTCTGGAAGCGGGCCATTTGCAGCCTTAAAAGTTTGGAAAAAGCTATCTATTCTGAACAAAGGATGTAAAATGGATTGAGCCGAATAGTCTTTATTGTCGTAGCGAATATTTAATTGGTAAACCGAATCTGTTTTACCTACATAACCTAAGCTAGGTTTATATAATTGAAGGCTTGGATTAAAAACAAAAGGTACACCATTTATGCTCACTATGGCGGTGCTTACCACAGGCATTTCTCCAGATTCATAGTAATTTTTACTGAGCGATAGTTTTACATAAGAACTATCTGTTTCGGTGCTTACTTCGCTCTCAACTACCAATATTGGGTTGGCGTCTTTAATGTCTATTTCAACTATTTCTTTGCAGGCTCCTAATAGGAGTATCAAGGGTAAGAAACTTATAATTATTTTTTTCATGGGGAATTGGTTCAGCATTAAAATTTAAAATTGTACGTAACAGATGGAACAAAAGTAAAGAGGTACCATTTGTAGATTACTGGCACATTATCTAGCACATCGTAGCTTAGGGTAAAGGCATTTTTTCTGCCGTAAAGGTTATACAAAGAGAATACCCAATCGCTTTCATTCTTATATACTTTGCCCGGCTTTTTCTTTCTAGAAAGGGTTAAAGAAACATCTGCGCGGTGGTAATCTGGAAAACGTGCGCTGTTTCTAGCACCATAAAAAATTGAGGGTTGGGTATTTCCAAATAGTTGGTAACGCTGACTAGCTTGTGTAAATGCTTCGCCAGTTGCATATATAAAATTACCCGATATGCTTACCCTTTCAGAGATTTGCTGGTTTATTACAACCGTTAAGTAATTGGTTCTATCAAACCTAAAAGCATACCATTGGTTGTTGTTAACATTATCTGCTTGGCGTTCGCTTTTAGAGAGCGTGTAGCCAATCCAACCGGTGGTTTTGCCTGTTTGTTTTCTTAAAAATAACTCTAAACCATAGGCTCTTCCTTGTCCGGCCACAATTTGGCCTTCTATGGCCTCATTAAATTGAATATCGGCACCATTTCTTAATTCTAGGGTATTGCTCATTTTTTTGTAGTAGGCTTCGGCAGAAAACTCGATGGTATTGTCTCTAAAATTTCTAAAGTATCCCAAAGCCACTTGGTCGGCCATTTGTGGTTTTATATAATTGTCGGTGGGAGTCCAAAATTCTTGTCCGGTAGAGGCCGTAATGTTCTGAATAAGGTGCATATATTGAAACATGCGGTTATAAGAGGCTTTAATAGAACTGCTGGCATTAATTAAGTAGCTGAGGTTTAAACGCGGTTCAAAACCAAAATTGGTATTATAAATTTCTCCGCTTTTATAGTTGGTGTATGGGTTATTGGGGTCTATTAAACTTGCTTTTACAAATCCGTTTTCTATAAAGGTAGGTGAGCCATTCACGTAATTAATGCTTCGGCCTGAACCAATATTGGAGAATACAGAGATGCGGGCACCGTATTCTGTGCTAAATCTGCTGCCAAATTTATAGGAATGGGTGGCATATATATCTTGTTGTATGGCGCGTTTTTTGGGTAATTCTCTTGCGCTCACAATAGAGTTATTTGTGATTGGATCAAGCCTGCCAGGTAAAAAAATAAAGTTGTTAAGCTTAACACCAAATTTGAAACTACTCTTGCTTGAAACGAAATAGCTTCCATCTACTTTGAGGTTTAAATCGTCTATGTAATTACTTCTCGAAAAATTGAGGTTATCGCTGAGGTTGATATCAAAGTTATAGGCATATCTGCTGTATACAAGACTGGTATTTACAAATAATTTGCTGTTTACAATATGGTTCCAGCGGAGGGTTCCTGTGCTATTTCCCCAACCAAAACCAGCAAAACCGGCAAAACCGAGCACATCTCTTCCAAAATAACCAGAGAGGTAAAGTTTATTTTTATCGTTGAGGGTATAGTTTAGTTTAAGGTTTAAGTCGCCAAAATAGGCTTTTACGCCATCTAATTGAGGAGCAAGCGGGAAAAATACGTCGAAATAGCTTCTACGGCCTGAAATTAAAAACGATGATTTATCTTTGATGATTGGTGCTTCAATGGTGAGGCGCGAAGAAAGTACGCTAATTCCGCCCGAAACACCCAATTGTTTGCTGTTTCCATCTTTCATGTGAACATCTAGAACACTGGCTAATCTGCCTCCAAATTGGGCTGGAATACCACCTTTATATATTTCAAAATCTTTGATAGCATCTCCATTAAAAGTAGAGAAAAAGCCCAAAACGTGTGAAGGGTTATATACCACAGCCTCGTCTAATTGCACCAGGTTATGGTCTATGTTACCGCCGCGCACAATAAAATTGGTACTTCCGTCTCCGGCTGCTTGAACGCCAGGTAATAGTTGAATAGCTTTGATGATATCTACTTCGCCTAAAAGAATGGGGATTTTCTTTACTTGTTTCACATCAATTTTAACCACACTCATTTTATTTTGGGTAACATTATCGCTGTTTACGCGGTCTGTTTTAACCACAATCTCATTGAGTTGCTTTTTAGATTCTGTTAGTTCGAGGTTAATGCTGGTGTTTTTGTTGAGGGTAATGATTTTCTTTTGAACATCATATCCAATGTATGAATATTCAATTTCATAATTCCCTTCGGGTAGGGTTAATGAATAAAAACCGTAGGCATTGGTGGTGGCACCTGTTTTTTGTGAGGGAACAGAAATACTGGCACCAATAAGCTCTTCACCATTTTTAGCATCTGTAATTTTTCCGCTGATGGTAAATTTTTGTTGGGCGTATACATTGTTAAACAATACAAAGCATACAAAAAGAGAAAGAATCTTTTTCAAAGGTATAGGGGTTAAATTTTGGGTTCAAAGCTACTCAGTATTTTTGATACTTTTTAAAAAAAGCCCTAAATTAAAGGAGGCTTTGAACAAAGGCAATAAGTGTTTATAAGCGGTTTAGGTTTTTGTTGTTTAAAAGACCTAGGCAGGAATTTCTTGTTTTAATAGGCTATTATTTTTACCAAAAGAAAAATAAATAAGTAAGCCTAGAACAAGCCAAATGCTAAAGCCAATCCAATTGCTTAGACCTAACTCTGTCATGAGGTAAAAATTACTACACAAGCCTAAAACAGGGATAAGGGAGTAATTACGCAAATAGCTAAAAACAGACATTCCTACACATAAAATGAGGAAGGAAAGCATAGGAATTTGCTGCCAAAAGTTGTTAAATTGAAAAAAGGTAAGAAAGGCTTCGGTTTGAAAAAAGGCTACAGCCAATAAAGAAACCAAGCAAAGCAAAGGCACATAATATTTGCCATTAATATAAGGCACCCTAAAACCTGTATGGTACTCGCTGTTGTGGCTTTCCATTCTTATTACCCCTGCATTTACCAGTACAAAAGCAAATAAGGTTCCAATACTAGAAAGGTCTGTAACTTCTTTTAGGTTCATAAATAGTGCAGGTACGGCCACTAAAATGCCTGTAATTATGGTAGCAAACCAGGGTGTTTTATATTTAGGGTGAATGGCGCTAAATTTTTTAGGAAGCAAACCATCACGACTCATGCTCATCCAAATGCGCGGTTGGCCATTTTGAAAAACAAGCAATACGCTGGCCATGGCTATTACAGCAGAAACAGCCACAATGCCGTGCATCCAAGGGAGGTTTACTTTTTCAAAAACAAAAGCCAATGGATCGCCCACACCCAATTCTTTGTAGCTAACCATGCCAGTTAGGATAAGGGCAATAGCAATATACAGAATGGTACAAATAATAAGAGAGGCTATCATGCTACGCGGTAAATCTTTGCGTGGGTTTTTACATTCTTCGGCGGTGGTTGCCAAGGCATCAAAGCCAATATAGGCAAAGAATACAGACGATACTCCTTTTAAAATACCGCTTAATCCGTTGGGGGCAAACGGACTCCAATTATTGGGATTTACATAAAATGCGCCTACCACAATTACCATTACCACCACCAATAATTTTATGCCCACCATTATATTGGATGCGTTTTTGGTTTCTTTTACCCCGCGGTAAATAAGCACCGTAATGGCAATTACAATGGCCAAAGCAGGCAAGTCTAAAATTACCTTAACTCCAAATAAGCTTGGTGCATTTAACCAAGCGCTGTAGGCTTCTGTTTGAACCGAGTTGAGTAATTGGCCCTGTTGTAGAAGCAAACTTGCTTCTGCAAAACCTTTTTGTGCCGACAAATAATCCATGCCATAATAGGGTGGAATAATCCAGCCAAGGCCCGCCATGAGTCCGGTAAAATAATCGCTCCAACTGATGGCAACTACAATATTTCCGATGGCATATTCTACAATAAGTGCCCAACCAATTATCCAAGCAATAACTTCCCCAAAAGCGGCATAAGCGTATGTGTATGCGCTACCACTTATTGGAATAACAGAGGCAAATTCTGCGTAGGCCATTGCAGAAAATCCGCAGGCAATGGCTGTAAAAACAAACAATGTTACTACTGCTGGTCCGCCATTAAAACTAGCATTACCAATGGTACTAAAAATACCAGCTCCAATAATGGCAGCAATACCCATGGCGGTAAGGTCTCTAAAACCAAGTGTTTTGCTTAATTGGTGACCATTTGCTTCGGCATGTTTGTGTTCAGCCAAAATGCGTGTAATGGTTTTTCTGCGAAAAATAGAGTTAAGTGACAAGGCAAAAGTGTTTGTTCAAACCTAAGGTTTGCAGATAATATATGCAAGGGTTGAACCAAATTACAAATTTAGGTATAAAAGCAAGGCATATTAATCTTACTTTAATTTAGCACTTAAAATTTACTTAATTTGTCAAGTAATTGATTTTTAGTTTGCAACTATAAAGATAATAACAGAACTTTATAAATTAATTAAGATAAAGAAATTATGCAAACTAAAAAAACCATTTTAAAGGTGCTGGTGATTATGTTTTTAAACATGACTTGGCTAAGTGCCCAGCCATTATCGGGAATAAAAACCGTAGGAGGAAGTTTCCCTGATTATGCCACTATTAGTGCGGCTATTGATGCATTGAATACCAATGGAGCTGGTGCGGGAGGAGTTACATTTGATGTAGCTGCTGGTCATACCGAGGTTATGGTAAACAAGGTAATTACTACAACCACGGGCACAGCAAGCACCCCAATTGTTTTTCAGAAGTCTGGATTTGGAGCTAATCCATTGATTACAGCAGGGGTGGGCACCTCCACCACACTAGATGGCATAATTAAAATTGCCGGAACAGATTATTTAACTTTTGATGCTATTGATTTACAAGAGGCCACTACAAACACAACAACTACTACTCAAATGGAGTGGGGTTATGCCATTTTAAAGGCGAGTGCTACCAATGGATCGCAGTATGTTACTATAAAGAATTGCACCATTACTATGCAAAAGAGTAATGTGGTGAGTAAGGCTATTTATGCAGGAAATCACTTAGCAACATCAACTACAACGTTGTCATTATCAAATTTTTCGGGTACCAATTCATACAATAATATCCAGAACAATATTATTGTGAGTGCTTATTTACCCATATTTTTTACTGGTTCAACTTCTACTTTGTATTATGATAGGGGTAATAATATAGGTGGTAATGGCGGAAATACTATTTTGGCATTTGGAGGTGCAGCTACCGTTGCTTATGGTATTTACGGCATTTATCAAGATAGTTTTGTTGTAGCCAACGATTCTGTAATTGGTGGTAATTTAACCACAACAACTATGTATGGTATCTTTTTGAGTACAGCAACTAATGCTACACAGTCGGTTTACAATAATTATGTTAGAACAAGCTCAAATCAGACTACCTCTGGGGCATTTGGTATTGGTATTACAGGTGGTTCTTCGGGGTCTAACAATACAATAAACATATATAATAATGTTGTTGAAGCTTGTTCATTAACCACAGGAACTTCTGCTACAATATATTATATATATATGAGTTCTTCTGCTAGAAACGTAAATTGTTATGACAACATTGTACGTAATAATGTGAGGAATGCTACTACAGGGGTTACCTATGGAATATTTTTAAGTGGAGGATATAACAGAAAAATATTCGGAAATGTGATTCATGGAAACACTGTTGTTGCAACTACCTCTGGTTCTCTTCATTGTTTGTACAGCACCGCTACAACGGGAACAGTAAATAATACAGAGATTTACAACAATGAAATTTACAATAATACCGCTACTGGCTCAACTTCAAATGTGTTCTCCTTAAATTATGTAAATGGAGATGGCAAAATTTTTAGAAACAAGATTTATAATATTTTTGCTAATGGTACTTCTGCTTTGGTTCATGGTTTATATTTCACTGGAAGCACAGGTTCGGTAGAAGCACATAACAATTTGATAGGTGATTTAAGGAATATAAATAGTACTGTAAATAGTGCTGTAAATGGCGTTAATATAATTGCTGCGGGTGTTAATTATTTTGTAAGCTTAATTCACAATACTATCTATCTTAATGCTACTAGTTTGGGTTCAAATTTTGGAAACAATGGGGTGCTTTCGAATACAGGATCTAATTTATTAATGCGCAATAACATCATTGTAAATTTATCAAATGCAAATGGAACAGGAAGGGCAGTAGCTTTTAGAAGAACGAGCGCTGTAACAGCAAGTTATTTATTGGGTTCAAACAATAATTTGTTCTATGCTGGAGTGCCAGGACCATTAAATTTGATATACATGGATAATGTTAATAGTCTTCCAACTTTAGATTCTTATCAGCAATTTATGTTGTCTGGTGCATTTTCTAAGGATTTTTTATCTGTTAGTCAGAACCCAAGTTTCCAGAGCACGGTTGGTTCTTCTGCCGATTTTTTAAAGTTGAGTACCAGTGTTAACAGTATGGCAGAATCTGCAGGAGGTATTATTCCTAATTTTACTGCAGATTTTTTGTCTGATGTTGCTCGTGCTAGTTATCCAATTGCTGCTCAAACAAATGGTGGAGGAATTAGACCAGATATTGGTGCATATGAATTAGATTTAATTGGAGCAGATAGTACTGGTCCGTCTATATTATTTGCTCCTATTCGTTCGGGTTCTGCATTTGCGAGTAGAAATATTAACGAGATATACATAGCAGATATTAATAACGTAGATACTGGTTTGGCAAACAAACCACGTATGTATTTTAAATTACGTTCGAATGGAAATTTCTTGGGAAGTATGAATACTTCAAGTTATGATGGTTGGAAATTTGTTCAGGCCAATAACAGTGTTTCGCCGTTCGAATTTACCGTAGATTATAGTTTATTGTTTAGCTCGGGTTCTGTATCTAATGGAGATACAATAGATTATTTCTTCGTGGCCCGCGATAATTCTTCTCTCAATAATTTAAGAAGCACGGCCAGTTTAGCAGTTGCTTCAAGCACAGTAGATTTATCTTCTACTTGTTTTCCTGTTTCAGCTAATGGGTTTTATGTTATCACAGCACCATTCCCTGCAACCGTAACAGTTGGTTCAGGCGGAACTTATAGCAGTTTAACATTAGCTGGTGGTTTGTTTGAAGCTATTAATAATAGTGTTATTGCCAGCGATGTGGACGTGCAAATTGTTTCTCATTTAGTGAGCGAAACGGGTGCAATAATTTTAAATAAATTCGCAGAAGATGGTCCAACTTCAGGAACAAATAAAATTACGATTAGTCCGGCTTCTGCTACATTTTACCATATAGGAGGCTCCATCACCACAGGAGCAATAATAAGGTTAAATGGGGTTGAAAGATTGGTTATAGATGGAAGCTATTTAAGTGCAGGTAAACATTTAAATTTTGCAAACAATGCCACCAGTGGAGCCAATGCCGTTATTGCTTTATTGGGTTCAAGCCAAGGTAATGGATGTAATAACGTAACTATTAAAAACTGTAATATTTGGAACGGAAATAAAACCAATACCAGTGGAGTTGGTGTATTTATAGGTGGAGCTACCATCGGAATTTCTACTACCAATGTGGGTTTCGACCATAGAAATATATTAATTGCTCAGAACACTATTAGTAGGGCAGGACGAGGAGTGGTAATTAATGGTAGTTTAGCTGGTTTGGCTAACAATATTCACCTATTAGAAAACGAAATTGGTTCGGATTCTAGCCTAGCTAAATACATGGGTGGTAACGGAATTTGGATAGGTGGAATGAATAATTCCAAAATCGAGGGTAACTTAATTAAGAACATAGATTTAAATAGCAGTTTTACTGGTGAAGCCATATATGTGGCAGCCAATGTTAGAAACTCTTTTATTGATAGAAATACCATTAGAAATGTGTTTTTTACACTTACTTCAAGCAGCTCAAGTAATTATGGTTGCAGGGGTATAAATGTTGCCGTTGGATCCTCAGCGGCTAATGTGGTTATTAGTAATAATGTAATTAATAAGGTGGTTGGACCAGGTTATTCTGGATACATTGATTATGGTCCGGTGGGTATTTGGCTGGCCAGTGGTAGCGATTATAAACTATACAATAATACAGTAACGCTTACAGGCAACAGAATGCCTTTATCGGTTACCTATTCGTCTTCTTACAGTTATGTGATGATGAATGCTTATACCGCTTGTTTATATGTAGCCACTGCTTGTTCGCAAATTGATGTGAGAAATAATATTTTCCAAAATGTTATGACCTCTTCTAATACTAGTCCGGGAACTAATTTTGCTATTTATTTGCCATCAGCGAATACAAATTCATTTTCACATTTAAATTATAACCTGTATCACGCAAATTCTACCACAGCAGGCATAACAAAAACCCTAGGTTATTATGGCGGAAACATGGCTACCACACTCATTAATTGGAAAACGCTAACTGGTCAGGATAGAAATTCTGTAATGGGTAAACCAGGATTTTTAAGTGATACAACAGGTGCACCAGATGTGGCTGATACCAATATTTGGTTGATGAACGGTAGAGGTTTTCCGAGCCCTTTAGTACCTAAAGATATAAATAACAATAATAGAAGTACCGGTTTAATAAATGGATCTACAGATTTGGGTGCATATGAATTTACACCAACAGCTTTGGCGCCAGTGGCAACTGCCAATGCTGCACCTGCTGCAGGTACTACTACTGCTTATACATACGGATTAGATACGATAGCTTATATTACTTGGGCACCATTAAGTTCTGTACCAAGTACTTTTGAAATGAGGTTTTATCCGGGAGTTAATCCGCCTGTTCCAGCTCCAGGAACCAAATATATGAATGCACATTATGATATTAATGCAATACCAAGCTCGGGTTTAACGTATAATATTAGGT